>DNUB01000212.1:0-3858 GCA_003508605.1 Oscillospiraceae bacterium
TCAGTCAAGAATTAGTATTAATCGAAGCAAAACACTTACCTGCCTTATAGACGGGATTTTATGCTTTCACAGATCTCAGCCTGTTTAAGTAATCGTCCGCCTGCTCTCTTGATTTAAATATAACAATATTTTTATCACTATACTTTTCAAGCAAGGCGTATATTTTCGGAAGATTTTTTTCGGGAAAATCAACTATACACTGACGAAATTCACCGTCAAGCTCTGTTTCAAACCAAGGCATATCCGACCGCTGCTTTCCGATTCGGGACCGAGCACCCGATAAGCACAGCTCCGGCGGATAGTCAAGCAGAAAAACAGTATCGCAGAATCGCATTCTGCATTCCAGTGTTCTCTGGTAATTGCCGTCAATAATCCATTTTTCGGTTTGAATAATGTCATTCAGAGCTTTGTCAAACTCTTCCTTTGATATATTGGTTTTATCGGGCTTATGCCAAATCATATCGAGATGATACAGGGGCAGGAGAGTTATTTCCCTCAGGCTGCGGGAAAAGGTGCTTTTTCCCGCACCGGGGCTTCCGATCACAATAACCCTTTCAAGCACGTTTTTTCAGCTCCCATTCTCCTTATTTATTCGCATTGGCGTCCTTCATGCCCTGCAGCAGCTCTCCGTCAATAAACTGACAGGTGTTTCTGTTGTAATAATCTCCGGTTATATCCCAAAGTACGGGACACATACCCCGAGCCGTAGCTTCCTTAACAACGGAGGTTATGAAAAGGCGAACGGAATCCAATTCCTTTACCTTTTTCTCGCAGACGCTGAACTCTCCGATTATAACGGGTATTCCCTTATCAACAAAGCTTTCCTTCATTTTATCCATATTTTTGGTCAGCTCCTTTACGTCCTTTTCGCTGCCCCAGGTTTTCTGAAGCTTACCCCAGTCGGCGTCCTCCTTTAATATGCAGAAGGTTGAGGGTGTGTAGTAGTGAACCGAAACCGCACAGCGTTTTTCGGAATCGTCGGGCATCTTGAACAGCTCGTCGCAGGTAAGGTCAATGTCGGTGTTGTAGCCCGCAATAAGCAAATGGCGGGTTTTGTTATTGCCGCCGGAGCTTCTTACTATATCCACAAACTTTTGGTTGATCTCGTTAAGCAGACCGTAGGACGCCTCCTTGTCTCCCTGCTGGCTGTATCTGTTCCAAAGGCTTTCCCAGCCACCCTCTTCGTTCAGCGATTCAAACATTACCCTGCCGTTAAAGTCCTTAAACTCCCCGGTTATCTGCTCCCAGATTCTGGTGTATTTTTTCATGCAGTTTTCCTTATCCTTGGGAAACTCAGACCACCAGCCGTTATCCCAGTGAATGTTGACAATGGCGTACATACCGCACTCAACGGTCCACTGGGTAATTTCCTTAACTCTTGCCATCAAATCCTTGTCAATGGTATATTCTTTATCGTTCTTATCCATTTTATTGGACCAAGCCACAGGTATTCTTAATACGCCGAAGCCGCTGTCCGCATAGCCCTTGATTATTTCCTTTGTAATTTTAGGGCTGCCCCAGGCCGTTTCTCCGCCGATGGCCTCCATAGTATTGCCCAGGTTAATGCCAAGTCCCATATCCTTTACCACCTCCGCAGTAGTCAGGCTTTCGTTAAACTCGGGAACAGGGGCGGGCGTTTGCTCCGTTTGCGCTCCGCTGCCGTCAGTAACGCTTCCGTTTCCGGATTGACCTTCACAAGCGGAAAAGGTCATTAAGCAAGCTAATGCAAGAGAAATAAGTGCAGTTTTCTTTTTCATTGGATTTTTCCTTTCATAATTATGTATTTTCTTAGGTCAACGCCGCACAGCTATTGTCGTGCGATTGCGCAGTCAGTTTTTTCGAGAAGGCTTGACTTCTCAAAATCCGAATTTCATAAATTTGACCCGGAAAGCTGACGCCTTTCAAGGAAAATTTATGCAATAATTACTTTGAGAAACCTTCGGCTTCTCGGAATATATGCAAGCATACGTGGGGCAAGCCCGTTGGGCGGTTACTGTGCGGTGCTGTCTGTCCGTGCCCGCAGGATAGGATGGAAGCTCATAATGCCTGCTATGCCGCTCTTAGTTCAATGCCGCAATTATACCCTTTAACAGCTCCTCATCGTTGAATTTGCATTTATTGCGGTTATAAAAATTGTTCGGAGTATCCCAGAGCACAGGGCAAACACTGCGGTCCCTTGCCGCCTTTGCCACAGAGGATAAAAACAGTCTCACCACCTCCGGGCTCTTGTTTTTTGTGGCAACGCCGTACTCGCCTATAATAACAGGAATCCCCTTATCCACATAGTTTGTTTTTATCATATCCATATATTTGGCAAGCTCTTTTTTGTCGCTTTCACTGCCCCATGTGGTCTTTGCCTTGCCCCAGCTTTCGTCCTTCTCCAGAATGCAGAAGGTGGAGGGGGTGTAATAGTGAACGGACAGGGCGCAGCGGTTTTGCGGATCGTCGGGCATTTTAAACAGCTTGTCGCAGGTAAGCTCAATATCGGTATTGTAGCCCGCTATTAAAAGATGGCGGATCTTATTTTTTCCGCCTGAGCTGCGGACAATATTCACGAACCTCTGATTTATCTCGTTAAGCAGATTGTAGGACGCCTGCTTATCTCCCTGATTGCTGTATCTGTCCCAAAGGCTTCCCCAGCCGCCCTCTTCGTTAAGCGACTCAAACATAACCCTTCCGTCAAAATCTTTAAAGCCCTCGGAAATCTGCTCCCATACTCTTGTATATTTTTTCATGCAGTTTTCCTTATCATTGGGAAATCTTTCCCACCAGCCGCCGTCCCAATGTATGTTGACAATGGCGTACATTCCGCTGTCAACAGTCCATTTTGCAACCTGCTTTATCCTGTCCATAAGCTCGCTGCTGATAGTGTAGTTCTCGCCCATAAGGTTAGACCAAGCCACGGGTATTCTCAGCACGCCAAAGCCGCATTTGGCGTAGCCCTTTATCATATCCTCGGTAATTACCGGACTGCCCCATGCGGTTTCATATGCCTTTACTCCGCCGCTCTTGTTTATCCAATCTCCGCAGGCTTCAAAGGTGTTTCCTAAATTAATGCCTACGCCCATATTATTAACTATCTGAGCGGTGGTAAGCTTATCGCTGTACTCCCCTCTCGCAGGCGGGGCCTTTTCTTCCGTTGTACTTGCCGTTGTTACGGTTGTAACCGTTGTGACCTTTGCCGCAGTGGCCGATGTTGTGGTCGAGACGGGTTTGGGAGCGTTTGTTGCGGCTGCCGTCTGCTTTTCGACAGTGACCGTCGCCGATGCTTCCTCCGAATTTAAGCCCGTGTCAGATGTCTGCCCTTCCGTCAATGAAGACGCAGCAGAGCCTGATGTGCTTTCCGCTGCCGAAGTGATTTCGGTGGGTGCTGTCGCTTCGGTATATACCGTCTGTACCGGCTGCTCCGTTAGTGCTTTATCCGTATCGGAGCCTTCAGCGTTTTCGGCTTCACCCGCACAGCCCGAAAACAGCATAAAAAAAGCCAGACCGAGCGAAAGCAGCATTTTTTTGTTTTTCATAATAATTACCCTCAGCTATGTACTTTTGTTCTTAGTGGTTTTCGCTACTTTTTTGCACCTCTATTTTAACATACTCTTATACAATATGTCAATAAAAACGATTACAATTTTAAAAAAATTAAAGCAAATAAACAAAAATGCAGTTTTCATAACGAAAGCCCAAACTGTCGAAAGAGCCTAAAATAAAATTTTTAGGAAGGAAAAAGGTTTTAGAAAAAACCCATAAGGGTTTTCGACAAGCTGCCGGCATTTTCCCTTTAAGCTCGAACAGTATTTTTGAATACAGATATCTGTACTTAATCTTTCACTTCTTATCATATCCGATAGGAATATGACC
>DNUB01000212.1:4133-5257 GCA_003508605.1 Oscillospiraceae bacterium
TAAATTTCCCGTCTTTTCTCCGGTAGAGGTTATTTAATCAAAAGGCTGAGGCTATTATATTATGTTTTGCTAAAGATATGTATGTAAAAATTTAATGGCCTTTGTGCCATTGTTTTTTTACTCCAGGTAGTATATAATAAAAAAGCAGTTTATTGGAGGAAACAGTATGACTTATAGAATAGCCGTGTGTGATGATGAGCAAATCTTTATAAATGACGCAGTCGCAAAGCTCAAAGGGCAAAGCGAACAGTGTGAGATTTCGGAATATACTTCCGGTGAGGAGCTTTTGGATTCTTCGCTGGATTTTAATATCATTTTTCTTGATATAGAAATGACGGGTATTGACGGCATAAATACCGCTCTGTGTCTGCGTGAACGAAAGTATGACGGCATGATAATATTTCTGACAAGCCACACAGAGTTTATGCCCGATGCTTTTAAAGTAAAGGCATTTCGCTTTTTGGATAAGCCGCTTGACGATGATAAATTTAACGAAGCGTTTACCGAAGCCAAACAGGAAATACTGAACACGGAGCATATTTTGATATCGGACAGAAGCGGGAAAAAAGTATATCTTAAGCTTACGGATATTGTCTATCTTGAGGCATACGGTGACAGAACGTATATTTACGGAAAGACGGGGAGTGTTTATGATACAGATAAGCCGCTTAAATATTGGAAGGAACAAATCGGTTCCGAACATTTTTATCAGATACATAAATCTTTTATAGTATCCTATTTATATGTTTCGGTTATTTTAAAAAACAATCAGGTTGTTATGAAGGGAATCAAACAACCGTTAGATATATCAAGGCGAAATACCGTTCCGTTTAGAAATGGTTTTTTTGACTATATCAAAAATATGCAAAGGTAATTTAGTATGGGTTTTCTTAAAAATTTTTCTGAAGCGACGCTTGGTTTTGTGGTAGAATTTCTGAAATCGACGCCAATTATGATATTTGTTTTTGGATTTAAGCTGCAGCCTTTAAAAAGAACGGTTATTTTTGGATTGTGCGCAGTCATTCTTTTGGCTTTGACGACAAGCCTTGGATTAAATATGTACATTCCAATATATACATACGTCAGCCTTTTGCTGACAATATTTCAATGAGGGGCAACGCCCC
>DNUB01000282.1 GCA_003508605.1 Oscillospiraceae bacterium
AGTCCGAATGGTGGGCGTTAAAGAAAATTTGGGAAAAGGGTCTGCTTTACAAGGGCTTTAAAATAGTTCCCTACTGCCCCCGCTGCGGCACTCCCCTTTCCTCTCACGAGGTTGCGCAGGGCTATAAGGACGTTAAGGAAAAATCCGCCGTGGCAAGATTTAAGGCAAAGGGCGAGGACGCTTATTTCCTTGCCTGGACCACCACTCCCTGGACCCTGCCGTCAAACGTGGCACTTTGCGTAAACCCCAATGAAACCTATGTCAAGGTAAAAAGCGAGGAATACACCTATTATATGGCTGAAGCTCTCCTTTCCGCCGTTTTGCCCGAGGGCTGGGAAATTCTTGAACGGTATAAGGGCAAAGAGCTTGAATATAAGGAATATGAGCCTTTATTCGACTTTGTTTCTCCAAAGGAAAAGTGCTGGTATGTTACCTGCGACACCTATGTAACGCTTACGGACGGCACGGGTATCGTTCACATTGCCCCCGCCTTCGGTGAGGACGACGCCAACGTGGGAAGAAATTACGGTCTTCCTTTGGTGCAGCTGGTTGACTCAAAGGGCGAAATGACGGCGGAAACCCCCTGGGCGGGTATGTTCTGCAAGGACGCAGACAAGGAAGTGTTAAAAAATCTGAAGGAAAGAGGACTTCTGTTCAGCGCACCCGCCTTTGAGCACAGCTACCCCTTCTGCTGGAGGTGCGACACTCCTCTTATTTACTATGCAAGAAACAGCTGGTTTATCAAAATGTCCGATGTAAGAGACAGAATGATAGCCAATAACGAAACGGTAAACTGGATACCCGAAAGCGTGGGCAAAAACCGCTTCGGCGACTGGATAGCCAATGCGCAGGACTGGGCATTAAGCCGCAACCGCTATTGGGGCACTCCCCTTAATATCTGGGAATGTGAATGCGGACACCGCCATGCGGTGGGAAGCATCGAGGAATTAAAGTCCATGAGCAAAAACTGCCCCGAAAATATCGAGCTGCACAAGCCCTTTATCGACGCAGTAACCATTACCTGCCCAAAGTGCGGCAGGGAGATGAAGCGTGTTCCCGAGGTAATAGACTGTTGGTTCGACAGCGGCTCTATGCCCTTTGCACAGCATCACTATCCCTTTGAGAATAAGGACTTGTTCGAATCCCAATTTCCTGCCGACTTTATATCCGAGGCGGTGGATCAGACAAGAGGCTGGTTCTATTCGCTGCTGGCTATTTCCACCCTTGTATTTGACAAGGCTCCCTTCAAAAACGTACTTGTTTTAGGCTTGGTTCAGGACGAGGAGGGCAGAAAAATGTCCAAGCATTTGGGCAACACAGTCGATCCCTTTGAAGCCTTGGGGCAGTACGGCTCGGACGCCGTGCGCTGGTTCTTCTATACCAACAGCGCACCCTGGCTGCCCAAAAGATTTTCGGGCAAGGCGGTTATCGAAGGACAGAGAAAATACCTGTCCACACTTTGGAACACCTACGCATTTTTCGTGCTGTACGCCAATATAGATAATTTTGACGCAGAAAAATACGACCTTCCCGACGCCCCCGAAAAGCTCCCCGTTATGGACAGATGGCTTTTATCAAGACTGAATACCCTTATAAAAACGGTGGACGAAAATTTGGGACAGTACCGCATAACCGAAGCCGCAAAGGCACTGCAGGATTTTGTGGACGAAATGTCCAATTGGTATGTGAGAAGAAATCGGGAAAGATTCTGGCAGAAGGAGCTGACACAGGACAAAATCAACGCCTATATGACACTGTATGTGGCTTTGGTCACCGCAGCGGGGCTTACCGCACCCATGACTCCCTTTATCGCCGAGGATATTTACCGCAATCTTGTCTGCACCAACGACAAGACAGCTCCGGAAAGCGTTCATCTTTGCAGCTATCCCACCGCCAATGAGGCTTTTATCGACCCCGAGCTTGAAGCGAATATGGAAGCGGTGCTTCAGATAAAGACGCTGGGGCTTGCCGCAAGAAACAGTGCGGCAATAAAGAGCCGTCAGCCCTTGTCCCGGGTTCTGGTTCAGTCGGAGCATACACTTGAGCCGATGTTTGCGGAAATCGTGGCTCAGGAGCTTAATGTAAAGGAAATAGAGTTTGTGGAGGATACCTCCGAGTTTACCGTTTACAGCTTTAAGCCGCAGCTGAAGCTTTTGGGCGCAAAGTACGGAAAGCAGCTGGGCGAGGTGAGAGCCGCCCTTGCCGAAATTGACGGAGCAAAGGCCATCGCAGAGCTGAAAAACACGGGAGCTATGACCGTTACCCTTTCAACGGGCGATATTAAGCTTACCGAGGAGGAGCTTTTAATCAGCGTTTCTCAAAAGGAGGGCTATGCCGTTGAAGCGGACAGGGGCTGTACCGTCGTATTAAACACACAGCTTACCGAGGAGCTTATCGAGGAGGGCTTTGTACGTGAGATAATCAGCAAAATACAGACAATGCGCAAGGACGCAGGCTTTGAGGTTATGGATAATATCAGAGTTTACTGCGGCGATAATGCAAAAATAAGAGAGGTTATCACCAAAGGAAAAGAGGAGATCGCCGAAAATACCCTTACCGAGGAATTTATCTTTGACAAAACGGCGGGATATACCGCAGAGTGGGATATTAACGGCGAAAAGGTAACCCTTGGAGTAGAAAAGCTGTAAATTTAAAGAATAAATAAACGTTTGACTATGAGGTTAGAAAGAATATGCCGAGCTTCACGAGAAACGCAATTAAGCAGTCCTTTATAAAGCTTTTAAATCAGCGTCCCATAAGTCAGATTACCGTCAAGGACATTGTGGAGGACTGCGGAATAAACAGAAATTCCTTTTACTATCACTTTGCGGATATGCCTGCTTTGGTGGAGGAAATAATTACCGACGAGGCGGACAGGATAATCTCCGAATATTCATCCATAGATTCCATCGAGGACGGCTTTAATGCGGCGGTGCAGTTTATTCTTGACAATAAAAAGGCTGTGTATCATATTTACAATTCCGCCAACCGTGATTTGTATATTCAGTACCTGCTGAATATCTGCCAATATGTTGCGTCAACGTATTTTTCAACCGTATTTCCCGACGCTCCGGTTAAGGAGGGGGACAAGGAGCTTATGATAATGTTCTACAAGTGCGAGCTTTTCGGAGTTATTGTGGAATGGCTCAATACGGGTATGAAGCTGGATATATGCGGTGCCTTCAGGAGGCTTTGCCTTTTGCGGAAGGGCATGGTCGAGGAGATGTTCAGGAGAAGCAGGGAAAGTTAGACTAACGGGACTTGTGTGAAAAGCCGGTATGCTTCTGCTTTCATACAGGCTTTCAGGTCAAATAATAAATAATCATAGGATCGTACGGAAAAGCAATCATCTGTACGATCCTTTTTCTTTCAGCATTACACACTTTTCAGACAAAAACAGCCGAATGCCCAAAAATTAAACATTCCCCAAAAGCTGCCCATTTTCAAAGGGGCGGCTTTTTACTATAATGTAATCAAGGAAGAAAAACAAAAAGGAGGTGTGGGAATATGAGATCGGTAACGCCAATGAGAGCCGCCAAAGCAGGATATATCACAATATCGGCAGTTTACTGTATTTTGGGGCTTACCCTTATTATCCACCCAAGCTTTTCCGCACAGGTCGTGGCAATACTTTGCGGAGCTGCGCTGATAATTTTCGGAATCGTGAAAATTGCGGGATATTTTTCAAAGGACCTGTTCCGCTTAGCCTATCAGTTCGATTTGGCAACGGGCATACTGCTGATCCTGCTGGGAATCGTCGTTATGATAAAGCCCGATGATTTTTTGAATCTCCTTTGCGTGGTTCTGGGAATAACGGTGCTTATCGAAGGTCTTTTTAAAGTTCAGGTGGCTATGGATTCAAAAAGCTTCGGCATTAAACGCTGGTGGCTTATTATGGCGGCGGCGGTTCTTTCGGGAATACACGGCTTGCTGCTGGTTTTCCGTCCCGATACGGGTATGAGCTTTTTGCTGGTGCTTTTGGGTCTGTCGCTTTTGTGCAGCGGGGTACTGAATCTTATAACGGTGCTTACCGCCGTCAAGATCGTAAACAATCAGCAGCCCGATTCAAAGGAGGACGTCAGCTGCCGTTTTTCAACGGAGAAAACAAATAAATAAATTTACAGAAAGGAATGACAGCAATGAAATTTTCAAAGGCGGTTGTAAAATACCGCATTCCCATTATCATAGCCGTTCTTGTGCTGATGATACCCGCAGTATTGGGTGCGGCGGCAACAAGAATAAACTATGATATGCTGGACTATCTGCCCTCGGATATGGACACCGTTATAGGACAGAACGAGCTTTTGGAGGATTTCGGAAAGGGGGCGTTTTCCTACATAATAGTTGAGGAAATGCCCCATAAGGACGCGGCGGCTCTGAAGGAAAAAATAGAACAGGTGGAGCATGTCGACACCGTTTTATGGTACAGCTCCCTTGCGGATATTTCGGTACCTATGGAGCTTTTGCCCGATAAGCTTTACAATGCCTTTAACAGCGGCAATGCAACAATGATGGCGGTATTCTTCGACAGCTCCACCTCCGCCGATATTACCATGGACGCAATAAGAGAAATCAGAAGCATAGCGGGAAAGCAGTGCTTTGTTTCGGGAATGTCGGCTCTTGTAACGGATCTAAAGGATCTTTGCGAGCAGGAGGAGCCGATATATGTGGCAATTGCGGTGGCTCTTGCCTGTGCTGCCATGATTATTTTCCTTGACAACTGGATAATACCCTTTATCTTTTTGGCAAGTATCGGCATTATGATATTGCTGAATTTGGGCACAAACTTTTTTATGGGTGAGATCTCCTATATTACAAAGGCTCTGTCCGCAGTTTTGCAGTTAGCGGTGACTATGGACTATTCCATATTCCTATGGCACAGCTACAGCGCACAAAAAAAGAGGCTCGATAATAAAAACGAGGCTATGGCGGCTGCGATACGGGAAACCCTTACCTCTGTTTTAGGCAGCTCGGTTACAACGGTTGCGGGCTTTGCGGCACTTTGCTTTATGACCTTTACCTTAGGCAGAGATTTGGGCATAGTTATGGCAAAGGGCGTATTGTTGGGCGTTTTGGGCTGCGTAACGGTTCTGCCCGCCTTAATACTCATTTTTGACAAGGTCTTGGAAAAAACGATGCACAAGCCGCTGATACCCGATATGAAAGGGCTTTCAAGGGGCATAGTCAAAATATTCCCTCTGCTTGTGGCTTTGTTCGTGCTGCTTATTCCTCCCGCATACTACGGCTATAGCAGAACCAACGGCGAGGTCTACTACGATATGGGCGAATGTCTGCCGAAGGATATGGAGTATGTTATTGCCAACAGCAAGCTTTCCGAGGATTTTGACATCGCTTCCACCCATATGATTTTGCTGGACGCAGATCTGCCCTCAAAGTCCGTCCGCTCAATGATCGGTGAAATGGAGCAGGTGGAGGGAGTAAAGTATGTGCTTGGTCTCGAATCGGTAATAGGCTCAAGAGTTCCCGAGGAGATACTTCCCGAATCGGTGACGGGCATTCTTAAAAGCGATAAGTGGGAGCTGCTTTTGATAAACTCCGATTACAAGGTAGCAAGCGATAAGGTCAACGCACAGATAGACAGCCTTAACTCGATACTTAAAAAATACGACGAGGGCGGTATGCTTATAGGCGAAGCCCCCTGCATGAAGGATATGATACAGACCACCGACAGGGATTTCCGAGTAGTAAATGCGGTTTCCATACTTGCTATTTTCGTAATAATCGCCCTGGTGGAAAAAAGCCTTTCTCTTCCCTTTATTCTTATTGCGGTAATTGAGCTGGCCATATTCATTAACTTGGGGCTTCCTCACTATTTGGGTCAGTCTCTCCCCTTTATAGCTCCCATTTGTATCAGCACCATTCAGCTCGGCGCAACGGTTGACTATGCTATACTTATGACTACCCGCTATAAATCGGAAAGAACAGGCGGTATGGATAAGAAAAATGCGGTGCAGACTGCGCTTGCCGCTTCCCTCCCGTCAATAATCGTAAGCGGAATGGGACTTTTTGCAGCCACCTTCGGAGTAGCTCTTTACTCCGACATAGATATCATCAGCTCAATGTGTATGCTTATGGCAAGGGGCGCAGTGGTGAGTATGCTTTGCGTCGTCTTTATTCTTCCCCCTCTGCTTGTGCTTTGCGACAAGCTTATAGCGGCTACCACATTGGGTATGAAAAACAAAACGGACAAGAAAAAGAAGGACGGCGGAAGCTGCAGCGATAATAACCGCAGCGAGCCTGCCTACAATCACTGACAAGGAGGAGCTTTAAGTGAAAAAAACATATATAAAGCCGATTTGCGCAGTATGCACCGCCTTGGCGGCAATAGGAGCGGCCGCTGCGGGAATAATTACAATTCGCAAAAAGAAGGCTAAGAAAAGCCGAGAGGCAAAACAGGAAGCACAGGATATCAAAGTATACTCTATAGACGATTTATCCGCCGTAAGCACGGAAAGCGGCACGGAAAACACCCTTTGCCAAAGCGAGGAACGGCAGGAAGAAAAAGAAAAGCAAAATGAACATCAAAATGAACAGCAGAAAGAACAGCAAAATGAACAGCAAAATGAACAGCAGAAGGAGGATAACATATCATGAAAAGAAATATTAAAAAGCCGATGGCGGTCATAATGGCTGCGGTTGTCGCCTTAGGCGGCACGGGAATAGGCGTATATGCAGCAAACGAAAGCGGCAGGGCGGCAAGGGAGGCTTCGGAAGCCTCAAATGTACAAAATAAGGTCAATGAAGAAAAGGACAATGTAAATATTAAGGACGAAACGGTTTATATTCTGTCCAACGCCGACGGCTCGGTAAGAAAAATAATAGTAAGCGACTGGCTGCAAAACGCATTGTCGGATACCTCTCTTAAGGATAATTCACTCCTTGAGGGTATAGTAAACGTAAAGGGAGAGCAAAGCTTTACATCGGGAGAAAACGGCTCCAAGCAGTGGAACGCAGACGGAGAGGACATTTATTACACGGGTGAAATAAACAGGGAGCTGCCTGTGGATATTTCCGTAAAATACTTCCTTGACGGCAGGGAGCTTTCCGCCGAAAATATGAAGGGCAAAAGCGGAAAAGCGGTTATTCGGTTTGAATATGCCAACAATCAGTATGAAACGGTAAAAATCGACGGCAGGGACGAAAAAATCTATGTTCCCTTTGCGGTGCTTACCGGAGCATTATTGGATAATAACATTTTCAGAAATGTGGAGGTTTCCGGCGGAAAGATCATAAATGACGGCGACAGGACCGTTATTGTGGGAATGGCTTTCCCGGGGCTTCAGGAAAGCCTGAACATTGACGGCGAAAAGCTTGAAATACCCGATTATTTGGAAATAACCGCCGACGTTAAGGATTTTGAAATGTCCGAAACGGTTTCCGTTGCTACCAATGAAATATTTAACAATATCGACTTGGAGGACAGGGACTCCATAGACGGCATAAACGAGGATATCAAAAAGCTTACAAATGCCGTCGACAGGCTTTCCGACGGCTCCGCCGCACTTTATGAGGGGCTGGACACCCTGCTTGCAAAATCATCGGAGCTTACGGAGGGCATCGATAAGCTGGTGAAGGGCGCAGAGGAGCTTAAAAACGGCACCTCCGATTTAGTAAACGGTTCTTCTCAGCTTTCTCAAGGCTCGGCACAGCTTTCCGACGGCAGCAAGCAGCTTGCCGACGGCAGCGGTCAGGTGCTGAACGGTTCTTCCGAGCTTGCAAGCGGACTGGAGCAGCTTGCAAATAACAGCGCAGCATTAAATACGGGCAGCAGGCAGGTATTCGATACCCTATTGGCGGCGGCTACGGCTCAGATAAGGTCGGCAGGCTTGGACGTCCCCGATCTTACGGTGGAAAATTATCGTAAGGTTTTGGAGCAGACTCTTGCCTCCCTTAGTGATGAGGATATAAGGGATCTGGCATATAAAACAGCCGAAAACGAGGTGAGAAGGGCGGTTGAGGCAAAGGAGAGCGAAATAAGGGCCGCCGTTGCGGAAGCGGTAAGGGCTGAGGTCTTGGCTAAGGTAACCGCAGCCGTAAGAGAAAATGTGGAAGCGCAGGTTTTAGCGTCCTTGGGCTATACTAAGGAACAGTATGAAGCCGCAGTAAAGGCGGGGCTTGTTTCGGAGGAGCAGCAGGCAGGAATTAAAGCCGCAATAAACACGCAAATGGAAAGCGACGGCGTTAAAGCCCTGATAGCTCAAAATACCGATATACAAATGCAGTCCGATGAGGTTCAGGCTTTAATCGCTCAAAAGACGGAGGAACAGAAGGAGCTGCTTATAAAGCAAAATTTTAATTCTCCCGACGTTCGGGCGCAGATAGAAAAGGCCATAGCCGACGCAGCGTCCGGCAGAGAAAGCATTAAGGCTCTTATATCACAGCTTGACAGCTACAATGAGTTTTATTCGGGACTTAACCGTTATACGGCGGGCGTTAATCAGGCTGCCGACGGTGCGTCAAGGCTGCAGGCGGGTGCGGAAGCGTTAAATAAAGGAGCTGCGGATTTAAAGAGCGGCGCAGGAACCCTTAATGAGGGCGCAGAGGAATTAAACGCAGGAGCGGTACGGCTGGATAACGGCGCAAAGCAGCTTTACGACGGTCTGCTTACCCTTAAGGACAGCGCACCTGCGCTTATAGACGGAATAAAGCGGCTTCGGGACGGAGCGGAGGAGCTTTCCGACGGAATGACCGAGTTTAAGGAGCAGGGCGTTCAGAAGCTGATTGACGCAGCAGAAGGCGATATAAAAGGACTTGTTGACAGAATAAGGGCTGCCGTCAATGTTTCCAAGGGATATAATTCATTTTCGGGAATTGACAGCGAGATGGTCGGAAGGGTTAAATTTGTTTACAGAACCGACAGTATTTACAAAGAGGATTGAATAATAAGTCATTACATTTCCAAAAAAGATTGAATAATAAGTCATTACATCTACATCAAAAACAGCGTTTCTTTTTCAGAAACGCTGTTTTTGTATAATCAAAATCCGATGTC
>DNUB01000098.1:0-9744 GCA_003508605.1 Oscillospiraceae bacterium
TTTCCTTATTTTTTGCGGTGCTTTGCCTTTCGAAGTCTGTTGGTGCTGTCATTAAAATGTTGTGCGGGTGGGGTTTGGGGCGGCACTTGGAGAGCAGCGCATTAGTCTTTTGTACTGCTGTTCTGTTTTGGATTCCTTTTTATTTAGTCTTTTTACGATTTTGGAAGGAGAACCTTTAAATTTTCCTCTTTTCTTATTTTAATGTAAAAACTATAAAGTTTTTAAAAAAAATGCCGATATGATATTTGATAACCTGAAAAAGCATTTACGGTTATTTTATTTGTTTTTTCCGCCTCGGGGATCTAAAATAAATCTTTTGGCGGCGGTGCTTTTTGGGGGACAGCGGAGGGAACCGCAGTGTAAATACTATGGGAAAGGATTGACCAAATTATGTATGGAGTGCATAGCGGAGTAAATTTCCCTAAAGACTACGGCTATGGGAAAGATAAACGTGCTCAGAGTCCGAATGAGCAGCACAATAACGCCCCGGGCAAAACCAGGGGCAGAACGGACGAGATCCTATTCTCTGCGGTTACACGAAAGGACAAAGACTCTGTTTCGTCTTTAAGCGACGGCGCAAAGAAATTGCTTAAAGAGCTTAAAGAAAAGTATAAGACTTACGACTTTTTGGTTGCCGATTACGAAACCGACGAAGAAGCAAGTGCTATACTTTCTTCCGGAAGAGGCGAATACAATGTTCTTATCACCCCTGACCTGCTTGAGAAGATGGCAGCCGACGAGGGTGAGAGAGCCAAGTATGAGGGCATCATTTCGGGAGCCGCAGAACAGTTCAGCGAGATGGAAAAAAATCTCACTGAAAGCGGAAAGTCCATAGTTGAAAGCTTGGGCTTTACCGTTAAAAGCGACGGAACCGTTGATTTTTACGCTAAGCTTTTAGGCGTAAAAACCGAGGACGGCGGCGATGTTGCACGCTCCTCGTTAGTTAACGAGCTTACCAATATGGTCAACACCCTTGCAGAAAATCGTGACAAGATGATTGAGAAAGCAAAAGAGGATGACGACAACGGAAAGCCTGTTGACAAAGAGGAACAAAAGCAGAAATCCGTACTTCCTCCTAAGAGCTTTGAGAAGTATAAGAAGGAATCCAAGCCATATTCCACCGAAAAGGATTACGGCAATCTTCCTCCCGAAAGCTTTGAAAAGTATAGAAGGAAGGAAGAGCCGTACCCCACCGAAGAGGATTACGGCACTCTTCCGCCCGAAAGCTTCAAAAAGTATCAGAGCGAAGCTGATACCGACTCAGGCGATAAGGGCGACACTATGAATTTCAGCGTTTAAAATAAACAAGCGGCATATTTGTGCCGCTTGTTTGTTTTTTGATCCAACGCATTTTTCCTAATCAAAAATCAGGCAGCGCTGCATTTCCCGCCTTTTTCAGGGTGAAAACGCAGAGCTGCCTGATTATATTTCCGCCGTTTTTAATTTCCCCAGCTCAGCACATAAACATTAACCTGCTTTGCGCCGTAGTTGACGGAGGTCATATAATTATCCTCGCTGTTGCCCATAAACAGGTCGACTAAAACGCCGTGAGCCGTTAAATCTCCCGTATCCGCCGCAACGGCATAGCCGTAAACATAGCTTCCGTCCGTGCTTGTAATATACAGCTCCGAGCCATAGGGGATAATTGCGGGGTCAACTGCCACCGTGCCTATTTCAAGCTTTCTGCCGCTGGCGGTGCCGCTGCCCAAAGGGGCCGTGTATGCGCAGGACTTTCCCGTAAGGACGGTTTCGTAGTTTACGGGCAGACCGTTTTCAAGCACAAGCTTTTCGCTGTCTCTTTTGCTGTAGGGAACACGGAGGGCAGAGCCCTTGCTGATTATTTCGGGAACGGGCTCTTTGGTGATTTCGGAGCTTACCGCAGTTTCGCTTACTCTTTTGCCGTCAACATATTTTACAAGGCTTACATTTGTACGAGTTCCGTTTTCACCATTCTGAACTACCTCGGAGCTGTACATAGACACCAGATTGCTGGTTTGAGTTACCGTATTATAAGGCACTACCTCGTAGCTTTCCGCCCTTTCGTATCTTATTCTTGTAACTGTAACCGTATCACCCTCGGAAAGAACCTTGTCAAAATCGCAGTCAATACAGTCGTCCTGTTCAAGAACTATTCCCGCCTTTTCCAACAAATCGCCTGCCGTCAGGTCGAGCACGGAATATTCCTGCGTATGTCCGTCCGCCTTAATATAAACGGGATATCCCCTTTCGATAACAACATTGTCGGTTATTTCCGAACAAAGAGTCGCCTCCGCAGGCTGAACCACGTCCTCCTCCTCTAAGGTTATATCCGCTCTTTTAAGGATATCCGACACCCTTTCGTCATAAGCGCACTCCACAAGAGTGACGGTTTCGTCCGCCTTAACGGGAATGTTAAGAGAACGGTGGATAACGATAACCGCCTCGCCGTCCTTAACGCCGTTAAAATCCACTCGGTCGTATTCGCCTAAGGTTATGTTCTGCTCGGCTAATATTTCCTCTAAGCTGTCGTGCATCGTAAAGGTGCGGATAACCTTGCCGCCGTCGTAAATGCGGGCCTCGTTTCTGAAATACAAAGCCCCTGTCATAAGGAACATTACGCTGACGGAAGCTAAACCTAAAAACAAACCGAATAAGGTATGGTTTTTCAGAATATTTTTCTTTGACTCAATTTTTTTGATTACATTCAGGACTTTTGTTTGAAATTTTACTTTCATAAATCCTCCCTCAGCTCTCTTATTTATTTAAGTATTTAAATACATTGCAAATCGGCGATATCCGTACAATACCCCTAACAGTACCGCCCTATTGAATAATGCAGTTTAAATGCAGCCGCTTTCGCCAAATATCGGTTTTTGCGCCGCAACGTTTGAAGTATATCCTATTTTTTAGGAATTGTCAAATAAAAACCCACCCTCAATTTGTACAGAATAAACAAATTTTCTTTGTTGCTATTTTGTTACCGTTTTGTAACCTTTTAAAAACAAGTCAAAATTTTGCGGTTTTTTGAAAAGCGGGCAGATTTATTCGGCGATTTTAACGAAAAGTCTTACCCTTTTGGAAGATGTGCATTTTGTACAAAGTTCTTGTATATTGATGACTATTTTGCAGCACTTTATACAATGCCGCTTGTGTTCCCTTGAAAAATCAGGTATGCAAGCCTTTTAACCGTCTTTACATTATATAAAGTATAGTTTGTGCTGAAATTGATATTTGCAGCGTAATATGTTATATTGTATTTAACGGTCAACGGTCAACATCAATTTATGGAGAATCGGTATGAAAGTTAAGGTAAATTTGAAGCAAATAGGTCAGCGAAAACAAAGGGTTGCCCCTGTGGATTTTGAATATTCGGTTTTGCCGAAAACGGTAAGGGAGCTTATCGCCCTTACGGCAGAGATCTGCGTAAACGCCTACAACGAAAGAGTGAGAAGGGGAGAGGAGGGCGCAGAACCCTTGAACAGTCAGCAGATAACCGATATGGCGGAGGTGGGGAAAATAGCCTTCGGCATAAACTACGGCGGCAGGGAGCAGGATTTGGACAAGGCAAGGGAAAATGCTCTCCAATCCTTTGAGGACGGCTTATACAGGATATTTATCGGAGAAAACGAGCTTGAGGGGCTTGATACGCCCGTTGCGCTAAACGAGGGAGATTCCCTTACATTTATAAAACTAACAATGCTTGCAGGAAGGATGTGGTAATTTGGAAAAGGTTACAAATGAGGAAAGAGCCAGGCTGGAGTCCCTTGCCCAAGGCTTTCGGAACAGGCTGACCAACAGGTGGGAAAAGGTTCTCGGCTCTCTTAGCGAGGAGCAGAAGGAGTTCGTCAACCGAAAACAAAACGGTAAAATCCTGACCGAGCTTATGGATTTTCTTAAAGGAGAGGGCAAAAAGCCCTCGGATTTTATTACGGAGCGGTGCGGGTGGCTTTTTGAAAAGGGCTGTATTCTTGAAAGAAACAGGGAGGCCTTTTTGTACGCCCTGGATAACTGCAATGCTTTCAGCTATGGAATAGGCTGGGGCAGACGGAGCTTTCGCACAAAGGACTATACATACTACAAACAGGTTTTTATCGATATAATATCCGGCTTTGCCAATTCCATGAGATTCGACGTGGATTACGGCGATTTTTTGGAGAATAAGCTTACGGAGGAGCAAATTGCCTTTAAAAACAGGCAGAGCTGGGGGCTTGCCAACAAATACATTCTTGCCTATGAAATAGACAAGGGCAATGAGCAGGTAATAAATTATGTAAAAAACGCTCTTGACAGCGGCAGCGAAACCGCCGTAAGCTACGATTTGCTGGCAGGAATCTTCAGATGCAAAAACGGCGAAATTCACGAGCTTGTTTGTAAGCTGCTTCTTGCCGCAAGGCTCCAGGAGGGCTTAAGGCAGGCGATCTGCGAAAATGCGGACTGTGGCAGAATCGAGCCTTTTATAATGATAATAAAAACAATACGGGAAAACAACCTTATCCGCTATTCCTCCGTAAAAAGGTCGGTGGGCTGCTGGCTGGGTCTGCTTACTCCCGAAAGCAGGGATTTGGAAAGAATAAGCGGCAAAAGCATGGAGCTTGCGGCAAAATGCATAGAGGACAAGGGTTATTCGGAGCAATGCCTTAAAAGCGAGGACTCTATGGAGCTGTACATTGCGCTGTGGGCTTTAAGCAGCAGAGACTTTAGGGACTGTATCGGCTTTATGGAGCAGGTTATTGAAAAGGGCACGGCTCATCAGGCTATGGTTTGCGGCATATTTATGAAAAACGACATTAATACGGAGATTAAGCAGAGGCTTGCGGTTAAGGCGGTTTTGCTGCGCCACGGCGAACAGAATATAATGGCGGTGTATCTGCCCCAGCTTATGACCCATAACCGCTTTACAACATATTCGGCAGGCGTTCAGCAAGCGGTAAAAACGCCCATGAGCCAAAGATTTGAAAGCAGGGAGCAGGCGGAAGAGCTTTATGATATTTTTAAGGAAATGTTAGCCGGACTGCCCAAAAAGGACTTGGAATTTAAGCCCTGCGTTTTTCCCTGGAACGAGGAAGCTCTTACCAAATCCGCCGTTATAAAGCAGCTTTGCCTTATCGCCTCGGATTTGGAGGATAACGATAAAATAGACGAGGTATGCCCGCTTATTTCCCTTATTAAGGGAGAGGGGTACTATAACAGCGGCAGAAAAGAGCAGATCACTATGCTGCTTTCCGACCCCAAAACGGATATACAGCTTGACGCTCTTGTTTCTCTTGCAGGCGACAGGGAGACATATTCAAGAGCCGAGGTTTTCAAAATCCTGAACAGGTGCAGGCTTAAGGACAGACATTATAAGACTCTCTGCGAAATGCTGAAATATAAATCTGCGGATATGCGCAAAAGCATAATCGATCTGCTGTTCAAGCAATCGGAGGAGGAGCTTCTGGAAAGCGTAAAATCCCTTGTTTTCGACAAAAAGGAGGAAAAACGCACTGCGGGACTTGATATGATCATAAGCATCAGCGAGTCCGACAGAAGCGATAAAGTCAAAAAGAGCTTTACCGACCTGCTCCCTCTTATAGAAAATCCCACCTCAAAGGAACAGATACTTATCGACCGAATCAGCGGCAAGGGCGGCAGCACCGAGGAGGAAGAGGGCTGGGGCTTATATAAGGAAAGCGACGATTTCCGACCTGTCGTGGATAAAGAGTTTGCCGATAAATGCAAGGCGGATTTTGTTAAAATGTTCCCCAACACAAGCCTTTTCGGAAACAAGCCCGCCGGCAAAATCTCACAGCTTTTTAAAGGCAAAGGCGGCAAAACCGCTCTTGACCTTGACGGCGTGATATTGGCTCTCGATAAGCTTATCGAAGAGCATAAAAACGACGAGTATCTTGATTTCTACGGCGAAAAAAGGCTTTTGGGCAGCGATGCGGGTTATTACGGCAGCTTTACGACAAAGGGTACGGACGGAAAGAGCGTTATTCCCTTTAAGGAGCTTTGGGATAAATTTTATGAAGACCATATAGGAAACGGACTCGGTGCTTTTAAGCTTTCTCTGTATATTCTGAATACCGACGGTTCTTCCCCCAAGCTTATAAATCAATTTCTCGGCGGCGAATACACTCCGAAAAAAGCCTATATGCACACTCAAACAATACGTTCCGTTATCAGATACTATTTCAATAATCATTTTAACGGCAGAGACATATTCACCTGCGGCGCAGCCCTGGCTTATTATATTGCCTTTGAAGCAAAAGCCGACGATTTGTACGACTGCTTTGATTCGAGGTTCGGCTCTAAAAGCTTCTCTTTTTATCTTGACGGAAAAAAGCTTGATTTTTCCTATGATACTGTCAAAACTCTTGTAACGGCAGTTTCCGACTCAAAGCTGGAAAACCTGCTTTCCTGCCTTTACGGCAATACGGCAAGCGAAAAGGATAATTTCGGAAATGTTTTTTCCATCAGGTATACCTTGGGAAAACGCTTCGGATATTTTGACCTGGGCAGGGAAAAGGGCTATGACTACCATATGAAAAGGCTGAGCTATTCTCCCTTTACCGTAAGCTCTCTTATTTTAGCGGCATACAAGGGAATAATCACAGAGGGCTTTATGTATAAAATGCTGATGACTATGGAGCTGTCCTCGGCTTTGGAAAATCTGTCGCTGCTTGCCGCCTTTAAAAAGTCGGGAGAAATGTCTGCAAAATCCAGATTCTGGAACAACCGCAGCTGCGAGGGATTTATCAGGTCTATTTTGGAATTGCCCTACGACATTTCGCTGTCCGAATATGAGTTTTCCGACGAGGATAATAAGCGGATGGACTTTGCCCTTAACATAGGGGAAAATATAATGGAGCCGGTTCTGAAAACCGAAATGGCAAGAGGGGATACCGAAACAAAATTCTCCAAAGCCGTGGGCAGCATTAAGCGGATTTACGGCGCCGAAAAGCTGGTTACCCTTCTTGCGGCTATGGGTAAGGACACTCTTGACCGCTCCGCATATTTCTACAGCTACAACGGAGTATCAAAAAAGAGCAGCCTAAGCTATCTGTTGGGAGTATGCGTTCCCGAAAGCGGCGACAATGCCGAAAAGCTAAGAGAGCTTATCTCAAAAACCGATGTTAAGGAAAGCAGGATAGTGGAGACCGCTCTGTTTTCTCCCTCCTGGCTTGACATTATCGGCGACTATTTAGGCTGGAAGGGCTTTAAATCCGCATGCTACTATTTTATAGCCCACACCAATGAGACCTTGGACAATAAAATGCAGGCAGTTATTGCCAAGTACACTCCTATTTCCGCAGAGGATCTGAGCTTCGGCGCATTTGACATTGACTGGTGCAGAGAGGCATACGCCTCCGTAGGCGAGGAACGCTTCAACAAGATTTACGACGCCGCAAAGTACATATCCGACGGCGCAAAGCATTCAAGGGCAAGAAAATATGCCGATGCGGTATTGGGCAGACTGAATAAGGACGAATGCGTCAAAAACATTACCGAAAAGCGCAACAAGGATACCCTTATGGCATATGCCCTTATCCCTCTTGAAAATGAAAAGGATATTACTGAAAGATATCTGTTTATCCAGGAATTTAAAAAGCAAAGCAAAAAGTTCGGCGCACAGAGAAAAGCCAGCGAGGGCAAGGCCTGCGAATGCGCCTTGCAGAATCTGTCCAAAAATGCGGGCTTTACCGATGTTTCAAGGCTTACCCTTAAAATGGAAACCAAGCTCTTTGACGACATTAAGCCACTGCTTGAATGGAACGATATAGAGGAAATCAGGCTGAAGCTGGAAATAGACGAAAAGGGTGCGGCTCAGATACTGTGCGAAAAGGGCGGCAAGGCGTTAAAGTCGGTTCCCTCCAAATATAATAAAAACGAAAGGGTGGGAGAGTTCACCGCAGCCAAAAAGCAGCTTACGGAGCAGTACCGCAGAACCAAGAAAATGTTTGAGGAAGCTATGGAGAGCGAAACGGAATTTACCGCCGAGGAGCTGCAGCTTTTATGCACCAACCCTGTGCTTAAGCCTATCGTTTCCGCCCTTGTTTATATTTTCAAGGATAAATTGGGATTTTTCTGCGGCAGCAGGCTTACCGACTTTGAGGGCAATGAAACAAAGATAACCAAAACAAGCAAGCTTAAAATCGCCCATCCCTTTAATATTTTCAAGGACGGACACTGGCATGATTATCAAAAATATCTCTTTGACAACAGTATTGTTCAGCCCTTTAAACAGGTATTCAGAGAGCTGTATGTAAAGACGGAGGAGGAAGCGCAGGCATACCGCTCCACACGCTATGCGGGAAATCAGATTCAGCCCGCAAAGACGGTCGCCTGCCTTAAGACCCGCCGTTGGGTAGCCGACGTTGAGGAGGGACTGCAAAAGGTTTACTACAAGGAAAATATAATCGCCTCCATTTATGCTCTTGCCGACTGGTTTTCTCCCGCCGATATTGAAGCTCCCACTCTCGAATGGGTCGAGTTTTACGACCGCAAGACCTATAAGGCTATGAAAATCGAGGACGTGCCCGATATCATATTCTCCGAGGTAATGCGTGATGTGGATCTGGCTGTCAGCGTTGCTCATGCAGGTGCGGTTGATCCCGAAACAAGCCATTCCACCGTCGAAATGCGCAGTGCAATTGTGGAATTTACTCTGCCTTTGTTCAAGCTTAAAAATGTTACCCTTGAAGGCTCCCACGCCTTTATTAAGGGCGAAAGGGCGGACTATTCGATTCATTTGGGCAGCGGCGTGGTTCATTTGCAGGGCGGACCTATGATAAATATTCTTCCCGTTCATTCACAGCACAGAGGAAAGCTGTTCCTGCCTTTTGTAGACGAGGATCCCAAGACCTCCCAGATAATTTCCGAAATTCTGTTGTTTGCGGAGGATAAAAAAATAAAGGATCCCTTTATTTTGGATCAGATAAAATAATTTTAAATAATCTAAAGCTCGGGGCTGTAACTTGTGTTTAAGACATTCCCTTAAATTTAGAGCACCTCCAAAAAACGTTTTTGCTAAAACAAAGCTTTTAGTGAGGTGCTCTTTATGTTTTTTCGGAGGTGCGAGCTATGAAAAGAAGAATATGCGTATTTTTTCTTGCTTTAATAGCTGCCGTTTATGTTTTTTCATATGCGGTAAATGCAGACACGGGACCTAAGGACTCGATAAGGATTGCTTTTACAAATATGGGAACAGAAGCCTGTTACTGTACCTTACTTTCGGAGGGAGAAAGCACGGGACCGTACAGTGCCGGCGACCGGCGCACCGGCGACGAAATCGACGCAGCCTTTTCCGATTATAAGGACTCCGACGGATTTTATTACCTTCATTACTATTCGAGAGCCGACGTCTCAAAAGGATTTGATTGGGGCTACTGTCCTCCGAGTAGATTTAAAATTCTTTTGTACTATCCCGGCACAAACACCTTTGCCGTAAGCGGAATTTATGAGCAATATGCCTTTTACTCTTTTTTTACCGTTGATATGAAGGATATACAGACAGGTGCGGATAACCGGGTACTTACAGTAAAAAGAACATACAGCTCCCTTTTCGTGGTTTTTGCTTTTATAATGAGAGTTATTATAACACTTGCCGCAGAAATTGCCATTGCGCTGCCCTTTGGGTTCAGGCAAAAGAAACAGATTGCGGTAATTATCATTATAAATGTTATAACACAGCTGCTTTTGAATCTGATTCTATACAAAGTAATGGTCGATATGGGTGCTTGGTTTATTTTTCTTTATATCCCTCTCGAGCTCCTTATAATTTTT
>DNUB01000098.1:10065-20764 GCA_003508605.1 Oscillospiraceae bacterium
TATCGAGGCTGTCACCTATATTATTGCGCTGCGTAATCCGAATAATCCGAGAGCCAACGCCGCTGATTGTGTTTTATATGCTTTTTTGGGTAATTTGGCTTCCTTCATTGCGGGCGCGCTTATCAGTATTATTTTTCCTTGGGTGGCGATGTAATAAGTACGGTCTTTCTTTAAACCTGTCTATACCTTGCTTGATGAGAATTGGTATAAAAAAACGCAGCCCAAAAAAGGCTGCATTTTTATCTGCCTGAAAAATTTGCCTGAAAAATTACTTAATGCCTGAAAAATTACTTAAGAAGCTCGGCAATTAAAATACCCTTGGTAAGGTCTCCGCGGTAAATAAGTGCGCCGGACTTAGCGGCAGCGATATAATCATATTTTCCCGCTGCAATTTTCTTGACCTCGTCGGAGCCGGTCTCCACGATACCGTCAGCAAGGTAATAATCGGACTGCATAACCTGCTTATCCTCGTCGGGATTTGCCTTAACTGCAATATAGAAAGTTCCTGCGTCGTGAACATTAACCTGAATGGCAATAGCAAAAGGAATGCTTTCAACACTCTTTTTCTCTATATTCTTCCATACCGCTGTGGTGAGAATATCAAGAGGAGATAATTCAGCTTCGGGAGCAGCCTTGGTCTTTTTTGCGGCGGGCTTTGCAGGAGCCTTCTTGGGAGCGGCGGCCTTCTTGGCGAGAGCCTTTTTGGCAGGAGCAGCCTTTTTAGCAGCAGGCTTGCTTGCCGCAGGTTTCGTTTCTGCCTTCTCGACAGTTTTTAAAGTTTTTTCGTCAGCCATAGTGGTAATTCATCCTTTCATTTTCTGCACGAAGCAGATATTCATTTGAGAATATTACTATGTAATTATAATATCATATTTTTGAAAAATTTACAATAGCAACGGCGGATAAAAATTTAAACAGCGGCGGATAATGGCTTTTTTTGTCGTATTTGTATAAATATGGCAAAGGAAAAAGGGCAAATTAACTAATGCTTTTTCCTCCCCCACAGTCCGCTGCGCCAAAAAAATCAAAAACAGCACCGCAGACTTTTTATGAGGTGCTGTTTTTTCAATTTAAACTAAATATTTAATTGGGGATTATCACTTTAAGTCCCATGTCTCAATTCTGTTTATGGCTCTTTTCAGCTTATACTCAGCCAAAAGGTACGCCTTTTCGTCGTTCTCCGCCTGCTTCATTCTTTCCTCGGCCTTAGCCTTGGCTGCCTTGGCGCGTTCAACGTCTATCTCCTCCGCCCATTCGCAGCTCTGAGTAAGTATGACCGTTTTATCACGGCTTACCTTAATAGTACCTTCGGATATAGCGGCAATTTTGAAATTACCGTCTATCTTGACCTTTAACTTACCGATAGGCAGTGCGGCAACGTAATCCTCATGGCGGGCAAGAATACCCTTATCTCCCACGGTGGTCCTTACAATGAGATTTTCCGTTTCTCCGTCAAAAAAGAGCCTGTCGGGAGTGTATATTTCAAGTTTGAACGGTGTCATACTGCACCCCCTTACTTCATAGACTTAGCTTTTTCCACTGCCTCGTCAATAGTTCCCACGAACAGGAATGCGGATTCGGGCAAATCGTCATGCTTGCCCTCAAGGATTTCCTTAAAGCCTCTGATAGTTTCCTTAATGGGAACATACTTGCCCTCATAGCCCGTAAACTGCTCCGCAACGGAGAAGGGCTGAGAAAGGAAACGCTGTATTTTTCTTGCTCTTGCAACGGTAAGCTTATCCTCGTCGGAAAGCTCATCCATACCGAGAATTGCAATAATATCCTGAAGCTCGTTATATCTCTGGAGAATGCTCTGTACCGCTCTTGCTACCCGGTAATGCTCATCTCCCACAATTTCGGGCGTAAGTATGCGCGAGTTGGATTCCAGAGGATCTACCGCAGGGTAAATACCCAAGGAAGCTATGTTACGTGAAAGAACGGTGGTAGCGTCCAAGTGGGCGAAGGTTGTGGCAGGCGCAGGGTCGGTCAAGTCGTCCGCAGGCACATAAACCGCCTGAACGGAGGTGATAGAGCCTTTTGAGGTTGATGTAATTCTTTCCTGCAGCGCACCCATTTCGGTAGCCAGCGTCGGCTGATAACCAACGGCGGAGGGCATACGTCCCAGCAGTGCGGAAACCTCCGAGCCCGCCTGGGTAAATCTGAATATGTTATCGATAAAGAGCAGCACGTCCTGCCCTTCTCTGTCACGGAAATATTCCGCCATGGTAAGACCCGAAAGAGCAACTCTCATTCTCGCTCCGGGAGGCTCGTTCATCTGACCGTAAACAAGGGCGGTCTTGTTGATAACTCCCGACTCGTTCATTTCTCTGTAAAGGTCGTTACCCTCACGGGTACGCTCTCCTACGCCCGTAAATACGGACAAGCCGCCGTGCTGCTTTGCAACGTTGTTGATAAGCTCCATAATAAGTACGGTCTTACCTACGCCCGCACCGCCGAACAAGCCTATTTTACCGCCCTTAAGATAAGGCGCAATAAGATCCACAACCTTAATGCCCGTTTCCAAAACCTCGTTGGAGGCCGCCAGTTCCTCATACTGAGGCGGCTTGCGGTGGATCTCCCAACGCTCCTTTGTTTCGGGCTGAGGCTTGTTGTCCACCACCTCGCCCAAAAGGTTGAAAATTCTTCCCAAGGTCTCGTTTCCTACGGGAACGGTAATCGACTTGCCTGTGTCAACCGCCTTTGTGCCGCGGACAAGACCGTCGGTGCTTCCCATAGCAATACAGCGCACCAAATCGTCGCCGATATGCTGAGCAACCTCAACCACAAGCTTTTTGCCTTCAACCTCTATTTCAATAGCGTTCAGCAATGCGGGTAAGCTGCCCTGGGGGAACTTTATGTCCAGCACTGCGCCGATAACCTGTACCACAGTGCCGATATTTTGTTTGTTTTCTGACATATCCGTAATGCCTTTCTTTTTGTAATTTTCACCTGACTTTTTCGCACATTTATGCAGAAAAATTTTTACCCTTTTCAAAAGCTCGAAGCTTATTGCAGTGCATTGGCTCCCGATACGATCTCGTTGATCTCGTTGGTAATCTTTTCCTGTCTTGCACGGTTGTACTTTAAGCTCAGCTCCTCGGTCATCTTTTCCGCATTATCGGTGGCGTTTTCCATAGCGTTGCGCCTTGCGGACTGCTCCGAGGCATAGGAGTCGCTTAAAGCGCAGTATATAAGGCTCATTGTGAACTTAGGCACAATTCTGTTAAATACTGCTTCGGGCGAGGGGTCATAGGTGATAAGGGTGTTGTTTTCTTCCTCAACATCCTCCTTATATATGGGCAAAATATCCATAGAAATAGGATTTTGTACCAAGGGTGAAACAAAGGTGGTGTAAAAAATCTTGACCTGATCCGTTTCTCCCCTTTTAAACATTTCAATGGCGAGAGTCGCAATGTCGGCGCAATCGGCGGTTTTGGCGGTTTCCGCCAGCAGAGGATATTCTCCCACCAGCTCAAAGCCCCTTTTTGCAAAAAACTCGATGGATTTTTTGCCGATTGCTATGATCTTGGGCTTGTTTTTGCCCTCCTCCGCTTCTGCCAATGCCATTTTCAGCACGTTGCTGTTAAAGCCCCCCGCAAGTCCCCTGTCCCCTGCGATAACGATAAACAGTCTGTTCTCCGCCTCCCTTTTTTCGGTAAAGGGGGAATCAAAGTCCTTTTTGGACTCCGCTATTTCCGTCATCATCTCGTACAGCTTTTCAAAATAGGGTCTGCCGGCTTCCGCCTTTTCCTTTGCTTTTCTCAGCTTGCTTGAGGATACCAGCTCCATGGCTTTGGTGATCTGCATTGTCGAGCCGACGCTCTTTATGCGGCGTTTGATCGCCTTCATATTTCCTGATGCCAATTTATCACCAACTTTTTAATAGTATTTTTTTGGCAAAATATTTTCCTTGCAGAAGAAGCATAACAGGGAAAAGGCTAAGTTAAGCACCGATATTGACAGTGCGACTATACTGATTGCCAATGCGGCTTTTTTCATAAACATACCGTCCTTTCTTGGTTGATTCCCCTTCAAAGCGTCTGCAAAGGGAAACCCGTCTGCAAAAATAAATCTTTTGCCCTTATTGTAACTCGTAAATAATAAAACATTCGCTTATCTGCCGCTGAATTTGTAAACCTTGCCGGGGTTTTCCTCAAAGAAGGCAATAACTCTTTCAAGCTCCCTCCTTGCGCTTTCCTCTTCCGAAAAATATGCGCACACAACGGCTCCCGACATATTCACCAAAGCGGTGGTTTTGGAATAGGCGCACAAGGCGAATTTCTTATCCTTTCCGCCTATATTTTTCTGTATTGAAAAATATTGGGCGTCCACTAACTCTTTTCCTTCTCCGTTTAAAACCCACATAAAAGCTCCTTTCGGCAAATAATTACAGTTTCTTTACAAATTCATCGGTAAACTGCGATAATGCGGCCTTCAGCTTTTCTTCGTTTTCGGGAGAAATCACCTTTTCGTTTTTAATGCTGTCGGTAATTTCGCTGTGGCTGTCGTGAATAAAGCGGATAAGCTCGTCCTGATATTCCCTTGTCCTTTCCACGGGCACTTCCGTTAAATAGTTGTTGGTAACCGCATAAATGATAATTACCTGATCCTCCACCTTTAAGGGCGAGCCCTGAGGCTGCTTAAGAACCTCAACGATTCTTTCGCCCTTGGCAAGTCTTGCCTTGGTATCTGCGTCCAGATCCGAGCCGAACTGTGAGAATGCCTGCAGCTCACGGTACTGTGAATATTCAAGCTTCAATGAGCCCGAAACCTTTTTCATAGCCTTTATCTGCGCATTTCCTCCCACACGGGATACCGAAATGCCGGGGTTTACTGCGGGTCTGATACCGCTGTTGAAAAGCTCGGTTTCAAGGAATATCTGTCCGTCCGTAATGGAAATTACGTTGGTGGGGATATAAGCGGAAACGTCGCCTGCCTGCGTTTCGATAATGGGCAGTGCGGTCAGTGAGCCGCCGCCGTATTCCTCTGTAAGGTTAGCCGCTCTTTCAAGCAGTCTGGAATGAAGATAGAATACGTCGCCGGGGTAAGCCTCACGTCCGGGCGGCCTTTTAAGCAGCAGGGACAGCGCACGGTATGCTACTGCGTGCTTTGACAAATCGTCATAGATAATAAGCACGTCCCTGCCCTTTTCCATAAAGTATTCGCCCATTGCACAGCCCGAATAAGGCGCAATGTACTGCAGGGGGGCCAATTCGGAAGCGGCGGCGGATACTACGATGGAGTAATCCATCGCCCCTGCCGACTTAAGCTGCTCCACAACAGTCGCAACGGTGGAGGCCTTCTGACCGATAGCTACGTAAATGCAGATAACACCCGAATCCTTCTGATTAATGATGGTGTCTATCGCTATGGTGGTTTTGCCTGTCTGTCTGTCGCCGATGATAAGCTCACGCTGACCTCTGCCTATGGGAATCATACTGTCTATTGCCTTAATACCCGTTTGAAGAGGTACGCTTACAGGCTCTCTGGTAATAATGCCGGAGGCGATTTTTTCGATAGGTCTGCGCTCGCTTGTAAGTATTGCTCCCGCTCCGTCGATAGGCTCGCCCAAGGGATTTACGACTCTGCCGAGCAATCCCTCGCCTACGGGAACGGAAACGATCTGTCCCGTACGCTTAACGGCGGAGCCCTCCTTGATGTCGTCGTCCGGACCTAACATAACTGCGCCTACCGAGCTTTGCTCCAAGTTCATGGCAAGACACTGTACGCCGTTGTCAAACTGCAAAAGCTCGTTTATCATACAGTTTTCCAGGCCGTGAATATTAACGATGCCGTCACCTACAGTAACCACCGTACCGGTGTCGGTAAGGGAAATTTTGCTGTCAAATTCTTTAATTCTGGTTTTAAGTATTCCCGTAATTTCTTCGGGGCGTAATTCCATTTGTGACCTTCCTCCCTTCATGGTCTTTTTTGACGGTTCAGCCCTGAAAGCCGCTTTAATGAGATTATCAGCCTATAAGCTGACTTAAGCTGCCCTTCAGATTTTCAAGCCTTGTTTTAACGCTGCCGTCCATACGGGTGTCACCGTAATCGATTATTATGCCGCCCATGAGAGTCTTGTCGGTTTTTTCCGACATTTTTATTTTCTTTCCGACAATATCGGACATTTTCTTTGCGATTTTTTCACGCTGCTCCTCCGACAACGGATAGGGAGTGGTAACGGTAATTTCCGCAATGCCCAAGCTATCGTTGCACATATCGGAAAAAACCCTGCGTATCTTCTCAAAGTAACCCCATCTTTTTCCCTCGGTAAGTACGCAAAGGAAATTGTAAACGCAGCGTGAAAGCTTTCCGCCGAATGCGTCTTTGATAACCCCCAGCTTTTCCTCATCGGATACGGCGGGGGAATCCATAAGCTTTTCAAAGCCCCCGCAGGAGCTTATTATTCCGCTTACGGCTTCAAGCTGATTTTTCGCCTGTTCAAGCTTTTCTTTTTCGTCAAGGCTGCCTTTTTCCTCAAGAAGGGCGTCAAAAAGAGCCTGCGAGTAGTTTTTTTCCACCGCTCCCGTCATAATCAGCCCTCGTTTCCTGCCTTAGACCCCACATCGGCCAAAAAGCTGTCTATAAGGTCGGCATTGTCCTTTTGGGTTATTTCCTTTTCGCACACCTTTGATGCGGCAAGCACAACCACCTCGGAAATCTGATCCTTCACCTCGTTTAAGGCGCGGCGTTTTTCCTGTTCAATGCTTTCCTGCGCCTGCTGCTTCATGCGGGCTGCGCTTGCGTTGGCGTCGGCAATAATCTCCGCTTCCTTGTCGGAGGCTCTTTTGACTGCGTCGGAAACGATTTTGTCCGCCTCGTCCTTAGACTGTCTCAGCTTTTCGGCATACTCTGCCTTTGCCTCCTCAGCCTGCTTTTTGGCGTTTTCCGCAGCGTCGATTTCCACATTTATTGCCTCCCGCCTTTTATCCATCATCGCCATAACTTTATTATGGAGAAGAAATCTGTAAAGCAGGAAAATAATTAAGGTGTTGATAAGGGTAAAGACAATGGTGGAAGCGTTTATATCCACAAGTGGAAGAAAGGTCTTAGCCGAATCCGCAGTTTCAGCAAGCAATTCCATGTACATATAATCAGTCCTTTCGTTTTAATCGGACTAAAAAAGTCCCATTGTCCCTATTAGCCCAGCTTGCCGATAAAGGGATTTGCGAACATAAGCAGCAGTGCAACGACAAGTGAATAAAGACCGGTGGTTTCTGCCAATGCGTCGCCGATGATCATGGTTCTTGTGATAATACCCGATGCTTCGGGCTGTCTTGCTACCGCTTCAACTGCCTTGCCGCCGCAGAAGCCCTCGCCTATTCCGGGTCCCAAGCCGGCGATCATAGCCAGACCTGCGCCTACTGCAGAAGCACCTAATACGATTGCTTGTTCCATAAAATTAGTTCCTCCTGAATATTTTTTGTTTGTGATTTATTTGACCTCCCCGAAAGCCTGCGAAGCACCGTCCGACTTGCCCTTTTGCCGTTATGCCTTGCCCGTTTTCCTTGAAATACATACAGTATTCCTGCGGAAAACGGGCTTTGCCCGACGGCAAAATCGCTGCACCATACGGTGCTTCTCCGGTTTCCGAGGAGGTCTATTGTTTAACCCTTAAGGGGGTGTAAAAAACAATTTTATCTCAAAAAGCTTGGCGGTAATTTGCCGATTTGAAAGGAATTTCAAAATCCGCTTCGCTCCCTTGCTGCGAGCCGTGGGAATTTTTTCCGAAAAATACGACACCCTTTAAAGCCCGCACCCTTTGCGCCTTCAAAAGGGCTGTGACTTTTTACAGCCCTAAAAAGCATCGGGTTATTTTTTTACAGTCCCTTAGAGGAAACAAACTGTTTTAATCGCACTCCGCCATAGCCACATAGCTCATGGTAAGCGTCGTGAAAATATAAGCCTGAACCACCGACGAGAACAGGTCGAAATAAAGGGATAAAAATGCGGGAAGACCCACGGTAAATACGCCTGCCGCAAACTGTCCCAAGGCAAAATATATAAGTCCGCCGATTACCACGCCGGAAAGAATGTTGGCAAAGTGACGGAGTGCCTGAGATACGGGGTTGGCGATCTCACCGATGATGTTAAAGGGAAGCATAAAGGGAAGGGGATCAACAAAAGCCTTAAAGAAGCCCTTAACGCCGCCGGTTTTGAATTTGTTCCTTTGAACAAGAACAAAGGTTATCAAAGCCCACGCACCTACCACCGACAGGTCGGAGGTGGGGGAACGCAGTCCTAAAAGTCCCATCAGGCTTGAGCAGAGGGAAAAGCAGAAAAGTGCGCTTATATAAGGCGTATACTTTTTGTAGCTTACGCCCATTGAGTCGTTGACCATTCCGCTGAACAGCCCCACTATGTATTCGGCGATAACCTGACGCCTCGATTCGGGTCTGATCTTAAGGTTTCTGCCAAGGATAAAGAAAATGACTCCCAAAATGACAATAACTATCCACTGAACCACAACTGTCTCGGAAAGCTTAACGGTAAATCCGCCCAAATCAAATTCCGCCGATTGGAGAGGACCGTTTACCGTAAAGTCCAACAGCTTTGCTCCCATAAAAAATCACAACCTTTCAAAAATAAATTGATTAGTAAAGATTTTTAAAGGCAATACCGAACGAAGCCGTAAGGCGGTCTTTATGCTTAAACCGCAAAGCGATATGCACACAAAGCCATAATACTGTCTCCGTACAGTTTTGCTTTATTAAATTTAACCCTATTATGAAATTTTTCAAAAGCTTTCATAATCGGGATAAAATCGCTTGATTTATGCGCCGTTTAAATAACGGGGGCAGCGTCCGCACTTATGAAAAAACCGAGAAAAAACGCCGCAGAAAATTTTCTTTCAAATGCCATACTTCAAAAAGGGATAGCTTTAATGAAAATATATCGTTTTCCCACAGGGCAAAAGGGGACGCTTGATGACCTTATTAAAAATTATTCAAATCGGGAGGGTTCTTTCCCGCAAGCACATATTTTAACGTATAGTGAATTTTGGGTATAAAAAGCGGTGCAAATGCGGGGATCAGATCAATAAGGTTAAGCCACAAAGCCCCGCCCAAGCAAATAAACAGCCCCACATACCTTAGCCCGTAGGACATATTGGCAAAGAACCTGCCTTTTTTTTCGGAAGCCCCCGATACTGTGGAAACCGCCGTAGAGCCGATCAGTATAAAGTTTCCCGCACATAAAAGGTTGCCGTATATCATTCCGGCAAACGCCCTCCATGTCACCCCTTCAAAAATTCCGTAAAGGGCAGCTCCCACCAAAATAAGTCCGTTGACGATAAGGGCTGTCGGAAGCATAGTCTTAAGCTCGTCAAAGGCGGGGTTTTTCGGTCTGCGCTTCATAGCCGCTCCTAATCTGTTTTATTATGATATTCCTTTGAATCTGCAATAATCCGGTTTTACCTGTTTCGGACTGCCTTAATCCTCAAAATAATCATGATCTCTTAAATCGTGGTGGAGAGGATCGGATTTATCCTCTTTATTGTCATACATTTTTATCATTTTTCTGAGATAAGTGCCTACCGAGGAAATCATGACAGCTATTCCCGTAAGCGCAAACACTATCATAAGCCAGTCCGGCAGAGAAAAACGGTTTATCAGCCACGAGCCGCCCCAAATAAACAGCAGCAGCGGAACAACCACCATAAAGCCCACCTGACTTACCACCGCATAAACGGAAAAGGGATTTTGCCGCTTTTTGTCACCGTTCATAGACTCTCCTCCGTTTTTGCGCAGGACCCGTATCAGCCTACCATTTCGGCCAGCTTCCACATACCGTTTTCGCTGATCATCCTGGTTTTCTTTTTAACGTCCTTGCCGTCCTTGTCCTTTAAAACGATTTCCACGTCGCATTCCGTTTCGGAGGTAAGGGTAAAGGTATAGGTGCCGTTTTCCCAAGAAATTCCGCTGTCCTCGGTTCTGCCGTTTTCAATAAACTCATAGGAAATTCCCAGCTTTCCGTTGTCATCGGCGTAAACCGCGCCCTTTCCGAAGGGATCGGATAAAAGCTTTGCGGCGGTGCTCTCCGTATATATGCTGCGAATAAAATCGGAAAATTCGCCAAAGGTTTTAAAGGTGTCGTTGGAGCAGGTGTAAAAGCCGTCCTCGGGCTTGTTTCCGTAAGGCTCCTGCTCATATGACATTCCCTGGGTAAAATATTGATAGGCTCTGTAATTGTTTGTAAGAAGATCCGGAGCCGCAAGCTCTGCGCTCTGCAAAAGCTCCGAGGAGGGATAAAAAGCGGTGTCGACGGAGGTTTGCTCGGTTTCCGAGCCTCGGGCCTCCTCGTTTGACCTGGATACTGTGGCGGCCATAAAGATTACCGCCCCCACCGCCAGCAGCACGGCAGCACCCGTGATAATAAGCGAGGGTATATTAACTGTTTGCTTCTTTTTAGCCATATATTTCTCCGATATAATAATAAATTTAATGACCTTAAAAATTTTGCCGTTTAAAAATAAAGAGCCTGCCTTTACGGGATTTTGCGTATTTCGTCAAATTCTGCCGAAGAAATCCTGCAGGAGTCTTTATGCTGATTCTTAATCATCTTATATTTATATACAGCTTTGCAAAAATTCCGCATTTATCGCTTTGTCAGTCTGCCCTGCCGTATCGCCTGCAGCAAAGCGGGCTTTCCCGCACTAAACACATATTTTCGCAAATTTGTCTGCAATCTGATTAAAAAA
>DNUB01000098.1:21023-21430 GCA_003508605.1 Oscillospiraceae bacterium
TTTGTCTGCAATCTGATTAAAAAACAGTATGGATTTCGGGTTTTCCCCTTGTCCTCAACAAAATTTGCTCGAATCCGCGCACAAATCCTGCGAAGACGGGTTCAAAATGTCTAATACCATATTATTCTGTACATAAAAGCTATTATACAATAAATCAAAAAAAAAAGCAAGTATTGTAAGGAAAATTCTGCAAAATCTTTTTTTAAGGAAGCACCGCACAGCTGCCGCAGGATTGTGCGGTCATATTTTTTGGATGCATTCGGTTTCTCGGAAAATATGCGGAAAAGGTTGCGTCAAAGCCCGCAGGACGGCAGCTGTGGGCGTCGTCTTAAGGGTTTTTAGGAGAACGGCGGCAGAATTTTTTAAGAAATTTGTTTTAGGAAGGTTCAATGAGGGGCAACGCCCCG
>DNUB01000081.1 GCA_003508605.1 Oscillospiraceae bacterium
GGACATCGGATTTTGATTATACAAGGAAAGGACGGATAAAAATGACTATAGGCGATCAGATACAAAAGCTTCGCATCAATCGAGGACTTACCCAAGAAAGGCTTGGAGAAATGCTGGAGGTCTCAAGACAGTCAATTTCAAAGTGGGAGTTGGGACAAGCCTTGCCCGATGTAGACAAAATAATCCGTATGAGCGAATTATTTGAGGTTTCCACGGACACAATTCTTATGAAGGATGATACAGACAAAAATACTAATAATCCGCTGCACTTGGGAAGTATTTATTTGATTGTAAAGGATTTTGATAAATCGGTGAACTTTTACGAAAGATTTTTCGGTATTGATGTGGAGGGACGATGCCGAAGCGGAAATAAATTTGTGGAGTTTTACATCGACGGGAAATGCATTTCTTTAATGAACGAAAGCAACCTGATCGGTCACTGCACCGATCCAAACAGCCCCTATAAATTTGTGCAGAATTACTGGGTTGAAGACCTGGCATTGGAGTACAAAAGGGTAAAGGAGCTTAACATAGGCAGTGTTACCGAAATACGCGAAGCATATCCCACCTATTGTTATTTTCATCTTACCGACCCCGACAACAATATTATCGAAATTACAGGAGGATATCATATGAATGAAGCTATTTGCCAAAGCTGTGGAATGCCTATTGAGGACAAAAAACTGAGAGGAACCGAAAAAGACGGTTCTCAAAGCTCGGAGTACTGTTGTTACTGCTATCGCAACGGTTTGTTCGTTAAAAGTGAAACTCTGGAAGAAATGATTGAAAGCTGTATTCCTTTTATGATGGAGGACGGAAGCTGCAAATCGGAGGAAGAGGCTCGCAGCTCACTTTTAAAGGTACTGCCTAATCTGAAACGATGGAAACAGACATAAAATATGTATAAACATTTTTGTTTTTCGCATTTGATTGGCATAACAGCATAAGACAAATTTTTAGGTCTCGTCTATAAAATAAACACCTGCAGTTTCGGTAAATTCTGCCGAAAAGACGGGTGTTTATTACTGCTAAAAATAAATTATCTGAATATAGACACTATGCGTAATTAAACCAAAACGGCGTGATTTTACAATACAGCTTCCAAAGCTCTGCATTATAATAGGTTTATATTAAAGGATATTTTTGAAGCGAGGAAGTAAAATGCGCACCAATGAAAAAAATGATATGCGGATATTTGCCAACAACTTCTATGCTGTAAAAACAGTATGGAGCATAAGCAAAAAGCGGGTTATACATACGGCGGTATATACGATAGCAGGATATATAGAATGGATATTTATGGGTATTTTCTTTCTGAGATACGTTATCAACGCTATTGAAGCAGAAGAAGATTTTATTACCGTACTCGGCTTTATCGGGATTTGCTTTGCGGTTTTTTGTTTGTTTGCCATGTATACAAGCTATATGAACGCAGTTATTATACCCTTTACCGACAACAAAATTTACCGCTGTCTTTACCGAAAGCTGTATGCCAAAGCAAGAAATGTTGAGCTGCGCTGCTTTGAGGACGCTGATTTCTATAATAAATACACAATGGCTCTGGACGGCTCGGCACAGAAAATGACTAAGTCGGTGGAATTTTTCTTTCAGGTTATTTTCGGTATAATCGCCGCTGCAGCAGCGTTTTGGTCAATGTTTAGTATAGACCCTTTTTCCGTTTTGTTCGTAATTTCACCCATTGTCGGGAATTTCGTTTTCGGCAGACTTATGAGTAAGATTTGGGGAAAACGTTATGCAGAAAATATAAAAAATACCCGTATTGCGGAATATGCGAACCGTGTAATGCACTTGGCGGAATATGCAAAGGAAATAAGATATTCAAATATCCACCGGCTTATAATGAAGCGTTATGATAATTCGGTAAAGGACAGTGTAAGGATTGCGGAAAAATATTCGGGTAAAGCCATACTTTACAGCTGGGCGCAGAATGTCACCACCTTTGCCCTTGTTTTCGAGGGCATTATGATTTATGCAGCATACAGAACCATTGTGTCAAAGACAATGGGACTTGCCGAGCTGGCGATAATGTTTACCGCAATGTCAACATCATCGTGGATTTTAATAGGTATGTTCAATAATTTTATGGAAGCCATGAAAAACGGTCAATTTCTTGAATACTTCCGTTCTTTTATGGAGTATAAAGAAAAAATACCCGAAGATCAGGATGGGATTATTCCCGAAAAAAAGGTTCATACTATTGAATTTAGAAACGTCTGCTTTGGATATAAGGAAAAAGAACCTATTATAAATAATCTTTCCTTTAAAATACACGGAGATAAAATATGCGCACTGGTGGGTCACAACGGTGCAGGCAAATCCACCGTTATAAAGCTTCTTTTGCGCCTTTACGATCCTATAAGCGGTGAAATCCTCGTAAATGACGTAAATATTAAGGAATACAATTTAAAAGCATACAGAAATTTGTTTTCGGCCGCATTTCAGGATTATAAAATTATGGCAATGTCGGTAAAGGACAATGTTATTATGGGCGCAGAGCTTGACACTCCTTACGAAACGGCAGCACGTGCTTTAAAATGCGCAGGAGTATGGGACAAGATCGCTTCTCTGCCTAACGGAATAGATACCGTTATGACGAAGGAATTTGACGGCGAGGGAGCGGTTCTGTCAGGCGGAGAGCAGCAGAAAATCATCGTGGCAAGAGCCTTTGCCCAAAGATCCTCGGTAAAGATTTTCGACGAACCGTCCAGCGCACTTGATCCCATTGCAGAGTATGAGTTGTACAAGAGCATTATGGAGGAAAGCGAGGGACATATAACCATATTTATTTCTCACAGGCTTTCCTCGGTAAAGGACGCAGATATTGTCTTTATGCTTGAAAAAGGTACAGTTATCGAACAGGGCAGCCATAGAGAGCTTATGGCTCAAAATGGAAAATATTGCGAAGTATTTACCAAACAAGCGCAGAATTATCTTGCAGACGAAAACTACACGGAGGAGTCGGAATTATGAAAAAAAGCGGCTTTAAAAAAACAGTATTAAACAATCTGTTTCTGTTCAAGCTCTGTTTCAAGGCTGCGCCTGCTTGTATGATACTGCTTATTGCGGAGCATATAAGGAACGAAATTGTGGTATTTATGGAATTTACCTTTGGGCTTAATTATGTTCTTGAATGTGTGGAATTTGGCAGACCCTTTAAGGACGCCGCAGTATTTCTTGTCGGTCTGCTGGCGTTCGTTGTGCTCGGATTGCTTTTCAGCTCTTTTCTGTATCAGAAAATACAAATGAAAAGTCAGCCTAAAATCAAACAAGCGATTAAAAAGCTTATGTTTGACAAGGCAAGGTAAATCGACCTTGAATGCTACGATAATCCCGAGTTTTATAATCAATATGTTCTGTCGGTAACCGAAGTGGAAAATCAGGTGGACAGGATGTTTGGCGTGCTTTGGAGTTTATTTACCGGAATCACTTCAATCCTGCTTTCCGGAGCGTTTTTTATAGGCAACGATCCCGTTTCCTTTATATTCGTCACAGCTTCCTTCGCCGCTTCTCTTTGTTCAGGCAAGGCATTGAATAAGCTGAATTTTAAAATCAGAACCGAAAAGAATCCCTTTGAACGCAAGCTGGGATATGTAAACCGTTTATTTTACCTTAATGATTACGCAAAAGAGGTGCGGCTTAACACTAATGCTTCGGATCTGCTTTTAAAGGATTTTTATAAAAATAACGACAAAACTCTTGAGCTTGACAGAAAAAATGCCGCAAAACGCTTTGGACTGCAATTTTTAAAGGATTATATATGCAATAATTTTCTTATTGATGTTGTGTATATGATCTATCTTGTGTATAGTGCCGCTGTTCTGCACAGAATTTCATACAGCAATGTTGCAGTTATGAGAGGAACGGCAAACCGAACAAAAGACTATATGAAAAGATTTGCCGACACTTACCCCAAAATGCAGGAAATAAGCCTGTACGTTGAAAAAATGAAAAGCTTCCTAAGCATAGAGCCGAAAATCATAAGCACCAAAAAACGACGCCTGCCTGAAAAGCCCGCAGGCATCGAGCTTAAAAACATTTCCTTCGGCTACAGTAAAAAGGACGGTTCAATGAGGGGCAACGCCCCG
>DNUB01000344.1 GCA_003508605.1 Oscillospiraceae bacterium
CAATTATTTGTGAGTGTATTTCTATTTCAAAGCAAAAAAAGCAAAAAAATCAAAAAAATGAAGATGAGAACGAAGAAAAGAATGAAACAGAAACTAAAACAAAAATAATTGACCAAAAACTAAGCAAGTCAAAAATAATTAGAAAATTTGTTATTCAGATGGTGGTAGTTTTTGCAGTAGAGGCAATACTGTTTTTTATTGCGGGATGGAGCAATGCCGCTTCCCAAAATAAATTCAAAATAATTAATAGTGATGACATATATTATGCAGTCATTTACGAAAACCCAAGCAAATATGTAATAACCGAATGCGAAATTGAAGGAGATTACGTTTCTTTCCCACACCCTGACACTCAGCAGGAGATTGACAGAGACGGAGTTAAGTATCAATGGCAAACACTGACGCAAAGAAGGTGAATACACAATGAGCTACAAAACCCAATCCGACCTATATTTAGAGGACAATATCAGCAAATATCCCGCAATAGAGCTTTTATGCAAATTAGGCTTTGAGTATATATCCCCGGAAGAGTGCGCACGTCAGCGAGGCACTCTCTATGATGTGCTTTTAAAAGATATTTTGCGCAAGCAATTACATAATATCAATCAATTTGAGTTTGGCGGTATCACTTATAAATTCACAGCCGATAATGTTGAAAAAGCCATTAAAGACCTTGACGAACCTTTGACAGACGGTCTTATTCGTACAAGCGAAAAAATTTATGATTCCTTAATGCTTGGTAAAAGCTATATTGAAAAATTGGCTGACGGCAATTCCAAAAGTTTTAATTTAAAATATATTGATTGGGAACACCCTGAAAATAACGTTTATCATGTAACGGAGGAGTTTTCCTGTGACAGTTGGGACAAGCAGAAAAACGCTCGCCCCGATATTGTGCTGTTTGTAAACGGCATTCCTTTTGCGGTAATTGAATGTAAGGCACCCACTGTCAGTGAAGATCAGGCGATTGAACAAATTATTCGTAATCAAGGAAAAGATTATATTCCTCAGCTTTTCAAATATGCTCAGGTTGTTGTTGCGACCAATAAGAATGCGGTTAAGTATGCTACTTGCGGCACTTTAAAAAAATTCTGGAGTATATGGCGTGAGCAATATACCGAATGGCAGGAAAAGCTGATCCGGCAGCACGTTGTGGGCAGAGAACCGACCGTTCAAGACAGAAGCATTGTGTCCTTGTTGTCTCCCGAAAGGCTTTTAAAGCTGACAAAATATTTTATATTGTATGACGCAAATGTAAAAAAAATATGCCGCTATCAGCAGTTTTTTGCCGTTGAAGAAATCATAAAAACAATTAACACAAGCGATTCCGCAGGTAACCGCCAAAGCGGTGTTATTTGGCACACACAGGGAAGCGGCAAGTCCCTTACTATGGTAATGGTAGCAAAATATATTCTTGAGGAAATGAGCAAATTCAACCCAAGAGTTGTTATTGTTACCGACCGCAAAGAGCTTGACAGACAGATTGCAAAAACCTTTGCTCATACCCGTTTATCCCTTGCAAGAGCCACAAGCGGCAAACACTTGATTGATCTTATCAACAAAGGCTCTGCTGATGTAATCACCTCTATTATCAATAAGTTTAATACAGTTGAAAACAGTGGACTAAAAAACGATTCAAGGGATATTTTTGTGCTTGTAGATGAAAGCCACCGTTCAAATTACGGTTCTCTTGCCACTAAAATGCGTACTGTGTTTCCTAACGCTTGTTATATTGGTTTTACCGGTACTCCTCTTATGAAAAACGAGAAGAACACTATGGCAAAATTCGGCAAGCTGATTCACAAATATACAATTAAAGACGGCGTTGAGGATAAGGCTATTGTTCCTTTGATATACGAAGGAAAGTTTGTTGATCAGCGTGTTGACGAAGAGAATATTGATTTATGGTTTGAGCAGGTTACAAAGCGGCTTAACAATGCTCAAAAAGCAGATCTTCGCAATAAGTGGAGCAGCATCAAAAGGCTTACATCTACCGATGCAAGAATTAAGCGAATTGCATTAGATATAAATCAACATTTTGTGGAAGGCTATAAGAACACGGGATTTAAAGCTATGCTTGCCTGTAATTACAAAAAAGACGCTATTCGCTATCAGAAATGCTTTGAATTATTTGATGATCTTACCACAGCTGTTGTCATATCTGCACCCGATATGCGTGAAGGAAATACTGATATAGACGAAAGTGCCGATGAGCTTGTTGTATCATTTTGGAATAAGATGATGAAACAATACGGTAACGCCGATGAGTATGAAGAAACAATCAAAAATAAATTTATTGATGGTGAAATTGATATTCTTATCGTATGCGGCAAGCTGTTGACCGGTTTTGATGCACCGAGAACACAGGTGTTATACATTGACAAAGAATTGAAAGACCATAGTTTGTTACAAGCAATTGCCAGAACCAACCGTTTATATGAAGGTAAAGATTTCGGGCTGATTGTTGATTACCGAGGACTTATCAGCAAGCTTGATTCAGCTATGGAGGTATACAGCGGCTCTGGTCTTGAAGAGTTTGACAGTGCGGATATCAAAGGCGTTATTGTAGATGTGATGGCATGTGTGGGTCGCCTTCGTGAGGCTTATTCACATCTTTGCGATGTTTTTTCAAATATCAATAATAAAGAAGATACTGAAGAAATCGAGCTTTATTTAGCAGATACAGAAATCCGAGGAAGGTTTTATGATGCTCTATGCGTTTTTGGTCGGACTCTTAATATGGTTTTAAACTCGGAAAAAGCATATTCTGCATTTGAAAAAACAGAAATCGATAAATATCAATCGGAATTTATTTTCTATTCTAAATTGCGTCGAAGTGTTAAAATTCGATATGCAGATGTTATTGATAATCGTGAATACGAAAAACAAATGCAGAATTTGTTAGATACTCATATGTCTGTTGCCGGCATTAAGCAGATTACAAATCCTGTGGATATTCTTGACAAAGAAGACCTGGAAAAAGAAATGGAAGAATTGGGGTCGCTCCGTTCCAAAGCTGATTCAATTATGTCTCATATGACCAAGAGTTTAAAAGTGAATCGTGATGAAAATCCGGCGTATTACGATAGCTTTTCCAAGCGTATTAAAGAGGCTCTTGAGGATTATAAAAACAGGGTGATTTCAGAGGCTGAGTATCTTGATAAAATGAAGTCAATTATGGCGGACTACCGTAAAGGAACAACAAATATCACATATCCTGAAAAGATAAAGGGAAATGTTCACGCACAGGCATTTTACGGGGTTATTACTGCTATTCTTGACGACGAGATTGATATTAATGATAATTTAAATGTTGTTTCGGACATTTCTCTTGAAGTGACTGATATTATCAAAAAGCATGACACTGTGGATTGGCAGACTAATAAAGAAATCCACAACAAGATTGCACAGGATATTGATGATATGTTTTACAGACTTGAAAATGAGATTGGCTTTAAAATTGATTTTGATACAATTGATAAGATTATTGAGAATGTGATTACTGTTGCGCTAAGGAGATTCAAATGATTAAGGAAATTAGTTTGAAAGGGCGCAAAATAATTTATAATCTTGAACGCAAGAATGTGAAAAATATCAATTTGCGTATAAAAGCAGATCAAAATGTATATGTTTCGGCAAATGTTTATGTAACCGATGATGTAATCGAAGAGTTTTTAAAGTCAAAGGCAGATTATATTTTGCGAGCATTAGATTACTATGCAGATATTGCAAAATATACTCCCCAACCTAAACTGTATGTGAATGGCGAATCATTCCGCATTCTCGGTCATGATTGCAGACTAAAGGTTACTCAGGGAAAAAAGAATATTGTTGAAAGTGATGAATCTTATATAACTCTGACTGTAAAAGATGTATCCGATCCGGAACTCAAAAAGAAAGTTATGGACAAATGGATTAAAAATTACTGCCAAGAAGTGTTGCTTGCTGTTTGTGAAAATATTTATCCTAAATTTCAGAAATATGGCATTGCATTTCCGAAAATTTACATAAGAAATATGGTTTCACGCTGGGGCAGCTGTCAACCTAAAAGAGGTACATTGACATTCAATCTTGCTCTTATTGAGGTTCCTTTGTTTTGTATTGAGTATGTGGTTACGCATGAATTTACACACTTTTTACAGCCGAACCATTCAAAAGAATTTTACCGACAACTCGCCATGTTTATGCCGGACTGGCAAGAACGAAAAAAAGTTCTTGAAGGTAACAACTGCTATTTTGAATAATTTTCTGTGCAAGCAATTTTTTAAGATGCAATATAAATGTTCAATGTAAAAAACAAAATCTTTTTCAATAATCCTCAGCCAACAAAAAATCCGCCAAATGCACAATTTTAACACCGTTATTATTCCCCCCTGCAAGCTCGTCAAGTGTCACCACATATTTAGGGTAGTGATCCTTGATTTCAAGCAAATTGGCGACCTCACGGTCTGACTCCTCCGGCATATTGCGGCAAACCTGCACATAAATGCGCTCATCACGCCGTACTGCCACAAAATCTATTTCCTTTGTTTCATTCTTCCCAATATACACCTCATAACCTTTTCTGCGAAGCTCAAAATACACAATATTTTCAAGCATTGCAGCAACTGATGTTGGGTTAAAGCCCAATATGCAGTATTTTAGGGAAGGGTCTGCAAGATAAAATTTTTCTTGTGTTTTCAGCACAGATTTTCCCTGCAAATCGTATCGTTGGCAGCGATAGATCACAAAGGCTTTTTCCAGCCACTCCAAATAATTATACACCGATTCAACCGAAAGGGAACGCCCTTCACTTTTCAGAAACTTTACAATGGCATTGGCAGAAAATGTCTTTCCTACATTTTCCACAACAAACTTCACCACACGGTTGAACAAATCAAAATTGGTAATATTGTGGCGCTTAGTTATATCGCTTGTGACTACGGAATTGTATATACCTTCAACGATCTGATAGGCTGCTCCTTCGTCAAAATCGCTCAACGCAACGATAGGAAATCCCCCAAATCGAATATATTCGTTAAGAAGCTCTTTCGCAGGACTGTTGCTGCCTTTTTTAAATTCCATATATTCCGAAAAGGAAAGTGTAAATACAGGTATAGAGATATACCGTCCCGTCAGGTAGGTGGATATTTCGCTTGACATAAGCTTGGAATTTGAACCTGTCACATAAATATCTGTATTAGCGTTTTCAAGGAGACTGTTGACTGCCTTTTCCCAGCCCTTTACTTCCTGCACTTCGTCAAGCAGCAAATAGTACCGTCCGCTGTCTGTCATTTTCTCCTTAATACCGTTATACATATCCTTGCCTGTCATACCCTCATCAAAATCCTCCGAGGTATAACGCATATTTATAATATGGTCGGAGCTTACTCCGCTCTCCAATAAGTCTTTTTTCAACATCTCCAATATAGTGGATTTTCCGCACCGCCGAACACCGGCAAGAATCTTTACCAGCGGCACATCACGATAAGTTTTCAGCAAATGTAAATAGTAAGGTCTGACAATCATAAATCTCCCTCCTTTTATCATCAGTATACAGAAAAACCTTCATAATGTCAATAGTTTTTACTGAAATTCAATAAAAACTACTCTATTCTTCGTCCACAAACTGAAAAATTTGACAAACCCCCGCAAACTTTTCACTACTACTGAAAACTTTGCTTGAAATTCCGCAAACTTTTCACTTTAGCACAGTCAGCAGAGAAGATATGCCATGAATAATTTAATTTCCAAAATTATATTGTTCACAAATAACGTCCAACGCCTCTTCCTCCGAAATTTCCCCTTTTAAAAACTCGTACCTCGACCTCTCCGCCCTATCCAACCGCTGAAAATACTCCTCACAGTTGTCCAAGCCGGCGGAATGAGAATCTTATTTGATGAAAAATGCACCCCCTCTAAAACGATTAGAAAGAGTGCATACGGTTAGTGTGTCATTAGGGTATGTACCTGTTTCATAATTTTGAATTGGACTTGTGCGGAACGGTTATTGTGTGTGCCGTTAAGCTAAGACTATTTGAAGTGCTTGATAATATAAATCAGAATTTATCTATTCATCAATTCAA
>DNUB01000200.1 GCA_003508605.1 Oscillospiraceae bacterium
ATGCCTTTTGCTTGCCGCAAAAAGGGGGGGACATCGGATTCTGATTATAGACGGCCCTGCCTAAATTCTGCGCTTATTTGTGAAAAACAGAAAAGGGTTTTTGTTGATTTTTCAATTACAATGTGTTACAATAAACATTAAAGTTGCTTTTACTGAGGAGAAAATTATTTTATGGATATAAATGTGGGAGACATTTTAGAAATGAAAAAAACTCACCCCTGCGGAAGTAATCGAATGATCGTATTAAGGGTGGGAGCAGATTTTCGGTTAAAATGTGAAAAGTGCGGACATGACTTTATGACGCCCCGCAGTAAATGTGAGAAAAAGATAAAAAAGATAATCAGAAAGGAGGAGGGAAATGCTTGACAAGCTTCAAAATACCGAAAAACGCCTTGAAGAAATAAACGAAAGCCTGTTAGATATAGAAGTTATCAACGATCAGGGCAAATATAGGGCTTTGATGAAGGAGCATAAACAGCTGACTCCTATTGTTGAAAAATACCGTGAATATAAAAGGGCAAAAAAAGAATTTGAGGAAGCGGAGCAGATACTTGATGAGGGCGGCTTGGATAAGGATTTTAAAGAAATGGCACAGCAGCAGCTTTCCACCGCAAAGAATGACATTGAACAAATCGAGGAAGAGCTTAAAATCATGCTTTTGCCCAAGGATCCCGATGATGACAGAAATGTTATTATAGAAATCAGAGGCGGTGCAGGAGGAGATGAGGCAGCTCTTTTTGCAAACTCGCTGTTCAGAATGTATTCTCTTTATGCACAATCCAAGGGCTGGAAAACAGAGGTTATTAACGCTAACCCAACCGAATTGGGAGGATATAAGGAAATAAGCTTTTTAGTCGAGGGGGACGGCGCATACGCAAAGCTGAAATACGAAAGCGGAGTTCACCGAGTTCAGCGTGTTCCCGAAACGGAGGCGCAGGGAAGAATACACACATCGACCATTACGGTAGCGGTGCTTCCCGAAATGGAGGAAGTGGATGTGGAAATAAACCCTGCGGAACTGGAGATACAAACCTATCGTTCCAGCGGCGCAGGCGGTCAGCATATAAATAAAACCGAATCCGCCATAAGAATTATACATCACCCTTCGGGAACCGTTGTAGAGTGTCAGGAGGAGCGCAGCCAGATAAAGAACAAGGAAAAGGCCATGAAAATGCTTTATTCCAAGTTGTATGAAAAAAAGCTTAACGAGCAGACAGACAAGATTGCCGCAGAGCGAAAAATACAGGTTGGCACAGGGGATCGTTCCGAAAGAATACGAACCTATAATTTTCCCCAAAGCCGTGTTACGGATCACAGAATAGCACTTACCCTCTATAAATTAGAGGCGTTTATGAACGGTGACTGCGACGAGATCTTTGACGCTTTGGCTATTGCGGATCGGACTGCCAAGCTGACTAATTCTGACAACAGCTGAGTGCGGGAACGGAAAAACAATGAATACACAAATATTGAATATGGATCCGAAAAACATCCCCTTTGCCGCCGAGCTTTTGAAAAAAGGTGAAATTGTGGCGATTCCCACCGAAACGGTTTACGGTCTGGCGGGAAACGGATTATCGGCCGATGCCGTAAAAAAAATATTTGAAGCGAAGGGCAGACCAAGCGACAATCCCCTGATACTTCATATATCAAGCGTAGATTGGCTTTACAGGTATGCGGAAAATGTTCCCGATTTGGCTTTAAGGCTTGCGGAAAGGTTCTGGCCCGGTCCGCTTACGATGATTATGCCTAAAAAAAGCATTGTGCCTATGGAAACAAGCGGCGGACTTGATACCGTGGCTTTCAGAATGCCAAACAATCAGTGGACATTAAAGCTTATAGAAGCCTGCGATTTTCCCTTGGCAGCCCCGTCAGCTAATTTATCGGGACTTCCCAGCCCTACAAGGGCGGGATATGTTTATAATGATATGGAGGGGAAAATACCTTTAATTATTGACGGAGGGCAATGCTTTTACGGACTTGAAAGCACCGTTATTACATTTACCGATAACGGCGTAAGGATTCTTCGGCCGGGAGGAGTTACCGCCGAAATGCTTAAGCGGTTCTGCTTTGTTGAAATTGACAAAGCTGTTACGGAAAGCCTGCAGAATGGCGATAAGGTTCTTTCCCCGGGAATGAAATATAAGCATTATTCCCCCAAGGCTGAGGTTTTTATGGTTAAATGCAATGACAATGAGAGCTTTGCGGATTTTGTAAATAAAAACTTTGATGAGAATACGATAGTTTTAGCAAAAAAAGCGGATAATATAAAAGCAAAGACTCTCCCTTACGGCAAAACGGCAAGGCAGGAAGCTGAAAAGCTATTTGCAAGTCTTAGGAAGGCCGATGAAATGGGAGCAAAAAAAATATATGTGCAGGCACCTAATAAAGAGGGCATAGGTTTGGCGGTTTATAACAGACTTATCAGAGCCGCCGCATTTAAGGTGATAGAGCTGTAATGTCTATAAAAAATAAAAAAATTATCGGTCTGACAGGAATGTCGGGGGCGGGAAAATCCACCGCCTGTGCTGTTTTTGACGGAATGGGATTTGATATAATCGACTGTGACGGGATTTGCCGCATAATAGTTGAAAAGGACAAGCCCTGTTTAAAGGAAATTGTAAAATCCTTCGGAGAGTCCGTTTTAACCGAAAGCGGGGAATTGAACCGTAAAATAATGGCAGAGAAGATTTTCGGCAGTGAAGAAAAAAGGCTTATGCTTAACGGCATTATGTATCCTTATGTGTCATACGTTGTTATAAAAAGCATTTTAAATTCAAAGAAGGATTTTGCGGTTCTTGACGCTCCGACACTGTTTGAAAGCGGAATTGACGACATATGCGATGATATTGTCAGCGTTGTTGCTGATAAAAAGACGGTTATAAACCGAATCGTAAAACGTGACGGCATAAGTGAGGCGGACGCCGAAAAGAGGCTGCGGTCTCAGCATAACAAGGATTTTTATATAAGTAAATCAAGCTACGCAGCAGAAAATAACGGCTCGCCGGAAGATTTTTATAAATCGCTTAAAGAAATCGCCGTAAGAATAAAAGGAGATAAATGAGGATAAACAAAAGAAGAAACAAGGCTCCCGCAATTGCGATTATCGTTCTAATCATACTTATAGCGGTATTTTTCGGTACTGCAATATATAAAACCGCACACGAAAAATATCTTTACAAGAATTTCCCCG
>DNUB01000325.1 GCA_003508605.1 Oscillospiraceae bacterium
AGAAGTGTTATCTACAAGGCTGTTTTCCTTTAAATTGCAGAAACATTTCTGCAAAAATATTCATTTTATGCTTTCTTATGTTTTTTTATTTTAAGCGAAAAGTTTTTTCATTTTTTGCGAAAAGCCACAGATAAAGCGCTTCAGCAGTAGATACGATACAAAATTTACACAAAACGATCTCATTTAGGGCCTTACAAGATATACTTCTGCCTTGTTGCCGCTGGTCGTTTTTAACTCGCCTATGCCGTACTGGGTTCCGCCGGATTCGATGAATTGATATATATCGATTTTTCCGTACTTACCATCTCCGAATACACGGTTGATGTCAAAGGAACCGCTGAAATCGTAGGACGGATCGCCCGACTCGTCCTCCCAGCCGTCGCCGTAGTTGATCTTATAAGGCTGTACGATAACCGTGCCGTCAGTATCTATTGTGACATAGACAAGTTCCCATATGCCGTCAAATATGAATTCGCCTTTTCACTTTCCGAGAAGCTCGTCTTTGCTGAGAAAGGCGCCGTCAAGGTTTCCGCTCATAGCGTCGGATATCCAAGCAAAATCATAGTCTCCTATCTTACCAAGGCTGTTGGTGTAGGGCAGATCGGCTGCGGGCTTTTGAGTAGGCTTTTGGGTTGGCTTTTCGGTTGGTTTTTCGGTAGGCTCTTCGGTGAGTTCTTCGGTAGGAGCTTCGGTTACTTGCTCCGATACAGAGGTTGTCGCAATCGGTGGATTGTTTCCGCCTTGCTGGAACTTAGGTAAGAAAAAGATTAAAAATACAACTATAGCCGCTATCACTACAACTCCGGCGACAACGAGAGAGATGATAAGAGCCGTGTTATTCTTTTTTGGTGGCTTCTGATTGCCGTATTGCGGATAGGGCTGAGCCGGCTGCCGATTGGGTATGTATTCCTGCTGTGGGGGTTGATTATAAGAGTCACCGTAGGACTGTGTCCGAGTCTGTTCAGGCTGAACGCTCGCCGGAGAGTCGAGTTTCGCGCCGCAGTTATGACAGAACGCATTTCCCTCTCCTATGGGATTTCCGCAGTTAAAACAGAATTTTGCCATTGATATTACCTCCGCTGAATATTTAATCAGTGTTTCCCTATATTTGATTAGTGTTTATACTCCCGGCATCGGCGAGAAGGTAGCCTCCCCCGATATCGCATTCTTTTCATAATATAATTCTTGTTATTTTAACAGTGTGTTGTGATGTAATGATAAACAAAGTTGTATTGATGGGGCGTATCGGAAAGACAGACTATTCAGATTTTACAGAAAAAAGCACCAAATCAAAACAGCGCCAACGAAAATCAACACAAGTCCTATAGGCAACGGAAACGGATGCCCGACAAATCGCATTTCTTTAGGATTTTTCGGGTTGTAATAAATTTTCATTTCTGAATCAATCGGATATTTCGTTTTTCGATAAGTCCGAAAATATGCCTCTTCGGTATAGCTTTTGCCGTCAACGACATACCCCACGACCGGGCGATAATGGGTATGCTCTACGCCACGGAAAAAGGTATATTCTTTTTCCAGCTTTACGACGGTTGCATTTATAGGCACGGTGCATTTTATGTAAGTCATAACCTTTGCCATAATCAAAAGAAGACCGATACCGGCAATTATAATACCGACAACTAAAAAGAACATATCACTCATAGTTTCACCCGTTTAGCGAAGTGACAAAAATTACTCCGACAATTATCAACATAATGCCTATAAACGGCATAATACACCCATCGCCTTTGGTGAAACTCTCATTCGATTTTTGGGGATTGTAATACACTTTGATATTACCGCCGATTTGGATTTTATTGCTTTTAGAGTAACCTTTATTTCCTTCTCCGTGGTAAATTTGTCCGTTCACTACATATTCAAATTGGGGATAATAAAAATAGTGGTTGAAGCCCTCATCGTCGGTTTCCTGATATTCTCGCACGCCGGTTATTCTGCCGACGGTTCTACCGGAACATCTCTTGTTTTTTCTAACGCCTAACACAATCAACAACAATCCAACGCCGATAAATCCGGCGCCTATTAAAATGTTAGTGGATTCCATAAAAATCACTCCTCTGTTATAATATATTTGCTATACGCAGTATAGCCGGGTGTACACGGCAGGGTTTCATTTCTAAGCTATAAATAGAAGGATAAAACGGACAGACGATCGCCTTCTGTTAATTTACCTTGTTATCTATACCGCAAAAAACACAACATTAAAATTGGTTTTTGATTTATAAAATATTTCAAGCAAATAAACAAAACCCGTATGATAATCTGATTTTTTTCATATAAATCGCACTACTTTTTTTGTGGTTTAATTGTAGCATACTTTTATTATGGGAACAACAACTGCCACGGCATTGTCATTGACAAATTGCGTGGCAGTAATTGATTTTATTTGATTAAATAAGAAAATCGTGCTATTATTATAAAAATTATGATTATCTCTTTTTTTCACCTAAGATATTTGGCTTGTTTTATGAGATAAACGATAATTTAGCCGAGT
>DNUB01000244.1 GCA_003508605.1 Oscillospiraceae bacterium
AAATTAGGGATACTTACCTCTTTGAAACAAGCTTTATTTATTGTCCTTTTTATTTCGAATAACATCGCATATAAGCAAAACCACAGGAAAAAGCACTCCCGCAACAGGCCAGATTATCCAGCTGCCGTCGCTTTTCCAATTTTGCACCTGTCCCTCAGGCAAAAACAGCATTAAAAGATATATCGCCGTTACCAAAAGCCAATAAGCTGCCGAAACTGCTCCCTTTACGCTGTTCGCCTTCTTTGCCGATTCGGAATAGTCTCCTTCCTTTAAAAGCTTTTGCATAGCTTCATGAGGAACTCCCGCCAGGATAAAAAATACTGCGCCTACTCCCGCAATAATTAAGGTAATGCACAAAGATACTACAGAAATAAAGTCATTGTCCCCAAAGGACCCGATAAAAAGAGAAATGGGAGATAATATGCAAAAAACCGTACCAAGTATGTTAAGTTTAATATACGAGCCGTTAAATGTCTTCATTTGTTCCGTAACCATATCGGTTACGCCTTTTTCCGTTTCAAAGGGTTCCTTTTCAATATATTCATAAGGAGAGTTTTTAGAGCCGGTATATACAAATAAAGCGGTTGCAGCGGCTACAATTATAAATAATGCAGCAAGTCCGAACGCCGCCGCTGCATTTTCGGAAAGACTAAGCCTTTGAGATTCGCTGCCCACTGCCAGTAAAAACAGCGGGATAACCGATATTATACATAAAAATGTGCCGGCAGCAATCTTACGGGAAGCCAATCTCCTTAAAGATAAAAATGTTTCGGCTTCCGATAAAGTTACCGTTCTTACTTTTTCGACTTTAGTCCGGGGTGGGGAGGAGGGAGCGTTTTCAAAGTCTGTGCACTCATTCACCCCTATTTCCGATTTGGATGCCGCCTCAATTTCCATTTCGTCCTTTAACAAATAGTCTGTGGTTACTCCGAAAAGCGATGACAGCTGCAATATTTTTTCGATTTCGGGTACGCTTTGGTTTCCCTCCCACTTTGACACCGCCTGACGGGAAACATTCATCTTTTCCGCCAATTCCTCCTGCGACAAACCAAGTTTTTTTCTTTCCTTAATGATTTTTTCCGATAAGGTCATAGTATTCTGTTCCTTTCTAAAAGACGCCGGTTTTAGCATTTTCAAAACATATACATTCGGAATTTACGGAATGCAATTTTGAAATCGAGCTCCCTTTCTATAATCAGATTTTAGCATTTCTCAAACTATAACGCTACCAACCGTCACCTTTCAATTTGTCAACCGACGGTTGCATTGGCTTTATCAAGGGGTTCGCGGGTTCAAAAAAATCCGCACAAATCCCATTTCAGTCTTTGTACGGAATTGTTTTTATCTTGAAAATTATTCAAAGGTCATCTGTCCTGCATTAAAATCCGATGTCTTTCCCGCCATGGGAATATTTTTTATAACAAACTCCTCCCCGTTTTCAAGGCTTCCGTCTGAATAAACTTTTACAAAATCCAGCTCCGCCTTTGTAAGGCGCATAACCTGAACGCCCTGCGTATCTCTCGAAGCCTTTGACATAAGAAGGTCGGAATTAAATATAAGAATTTTACCCGCCGTGGACTGTAACAGAAAGTCGGTGGATTCCTTGATAACAAAAGCAGCCACTAAAGGGGAATCGGTATTATATGCGTTGGCAAGCTTTTTCCGATTAGTTTTTGTTTCAAAGGAGGATAGGGGGATTTTCGCCGCCTTGCCGTTTTTAAAAAACAGCATAAGAGTTTCGGAATAGTCCAATGTTATTGCCGTAAAAACAAGACCTTCACCGTTTTCAAATTCAAGCTTTGCGGGAATATAATCTCCCATAGCGCTTGCCTTTGTCTGTTCAAAGGAGCTTACCTTAGCCTTATATACCACCGCCTTGTCGGTAAAGAAAAGCATATCGCACTTATTGGATATTTCCCGGGACAAAACGATCTCATCGTTTTCCTTCAGCTTATGCTCGCTGCTCATGCGCAGGGATTGGGGAGTGATTTTTTTGAAATAGCCCTCTCTTGTAACAAAAACATTTACCGTAAAATCAGGCTCTTCCTCTTCCTCTATCTCAATCTCTCCGATATCGTAGGAAAGAAGCGTGCGCCTTGGCTGTCCGTATTTCTCCACAATATCTTTCAGGTCGGAAATAATTATGTTTTTTATGCGGCGGGGACTTTCCAAAGTGTCCTCCATATCCGCTATATCGTTTTTAAGGTCGTTTATTTCCTCCAACCTCTTTAAAATATACTCCTTGTTAATATGGCGCAGCTTTATTTCCGCCACATATTCCGCCTGAACCTCGTCAATTCCGAAGCCTATCATAAGGTTAGGCACAACCTCCGATTCCTCGGCGGTTTCACGGATTATTTTTATAGCCTTGTCAATATCAAGCAGTATTTTCTGCAATCCCAAAAGCAGGTGCAGCTTTTCCTTCTTTTTGCCTAAATCAAAGGTAATGCGGCGTTTGATGCAGCTTGTTCTGAAATCCGTCCACTCTTTTAGGATCTCGCCCACTCCCATAACCCTCGGATTGCCATCGATCAGCACATTAAAGTTGCAGCCGAAGGAATCCTGCAAGGGAGTAAGCTTAAACAGCTTTTGCATAAGCGTATCGGGGTCGACCCTGCGCTTCAGATCGATAGCCAGCTTTAAGCCCGAAAGATCGGTTTCGTCTCTTACATCGGAAATTTCCTTTATCTTTCCCTGCTTAACAAGATCCACTATCCTATCCATAATGGCTTCAACTGTGGTCGTGGGAGGAATTTCCGTTACTTCCACAACGTTCGAGGCTTCGTCAAAATTATATTTCGCCCTGATTTTTACCGAGCCTCTGCCCGTCTGATAGATTTTACGCAGCTCGTCTTCATCATAAAGCACAAAGCCGCCCCCCGGGAAATCGGGAGCTTTTAAGGTGGAAATAATATCATGGTCAGGATCTCTCAAAAGGCTTATGGCTGTTTCGCAAACCTCGGTAAGATTAAAGGAGCAAATGTTGCTTGCCATGGAAACGGCAATGCCCACATTATTATTTACAAGTATAGAGGGAAATTTTGCAGGCAGAAGGGTGGGTTCAAGCATACTGTTATCGTAGTTTGGCACAAAATCCACCGTGTCCTTGTCGATATCCGAAAAAAGCTCGGTGCATATTTTATCGAGCTTTGCTTCGGTGTATCGGCTGGCGGCAAACGCCATATCCCTGGAATATACCTTTCCGAAGTTTCCCTTGCTGTCCACATAGGGGTGCAGAAGCGTTTCGTTGCCCCTTGTAAGACGAACCATGGTTTCGTAGATTGCCATATCTCCGTGAGGGTTAAGGCGCATGGTCTGTCCCACAATATTGGCGGATTTTGTTCTTGCGCCGCTTAAAAGCCCCATTTTGTACATCGTGTACAGCAGCTTTCTGTGAGAAGGCTTAAAGCCGTCTATTTCGGGCAGGGCGCGGGACACGATAACGCTCATGGCATAGGGCATATAATTTTCTTCAAGGGTGTCGGTTATGGGCTTTTCCGCCACGATTCCCGCTCCCTCGATATATGCCTTGGGGTAATTGGATTTGTTATTATTTTTTGGCGGTTGATTTTTATTGTTCTTTTTCAATTTTTACTCCATAAATGCATTTTTCTTAACTAACATCGATAATATCAAGATATCGGCTTCCGTATTTAGCGATATGATCCTTTCGTGCTGAAAGATTATCCCCCAAAAGCATATCGAACTTTTCCCGGGTAGCGGCGACGTCGGAGGGCATAACCTTTATTAACCGCCTTGTTTCGGGATTCATTGTGGTAAGCGACATCATTTCGGGTTCGTTTTCGCCTAATCCTTTTGAACGCTGCAAGGTGTACTTCTTTCCCTCCAGCTTGCTCACAATGCGGTTTTTTTCCGCCTCGGTATAAGCGAAAAACGTTTCGTCCTTACATTCTATTTCGTAAAGGGGCGATTCCGCAATATAGACATAGCCCTGCTGAATAAGGGTAGGGGTCAGACGGTACAGCATCGTTAAAATAAGTGTGCGTATCTGATAACCGTCGTAATCCGCATCGGTGCAGATCACTATTTTATTCCAGCGCAGATTTTCAAGGCTGAAATTGGAAGGCTCCTTGTTTGCCTTGCTTTGCACCTCCACTCCGCAGCCCAAAACCTTCAATAGGTTGGTGATTATCTCGCTTTTGAAGATCTTGTCATAGCCTGCCTTTAGGCAGTTTAAAATTTTACCTCTTACAGGCATAATCGCCTGATATTCGGAATCTCTTGCAAGCTTTACCGAGCCTAAAGCCGAGTCGCCCTCCACTATATACAGTTCTCTTCTTTCAATATCCTTGCTGCGGCAGTCTACGAATTTTTCAATGCGGTTGCTTAAATCGATGCTGCCCTCAAGCTTTTTCCTTATATTCTGCCGCATTTTATCCGCATTTTCACGGGAACGCTTGTTCACCAGAACCTGCTCGCAGATCCGCAGGGCTTCATCGGGATTTTCCATAAAGTATATTTCAAGATTATGCTTAAGCCAATCGGACATGGCCTCCTGAATGAATTTGTTGTTTATGGCTTTTTTAGTCTGATTCTCATAGCTTGTCTGAGTGGAAAAGTTTGATGAAAGGAAAACAAGGCTGTCCTCCACGTCGGCAAAGGTGATTTTGCTTTCGTTTTTCTGATACTTATTGTTATTTTTCAGATATGAGTCAATCTGATACACAAAAGCCTGTCTTAAAGCCTTGTCGGGGCTTCCCCCATGCTCCAGCCAGCTTGAATTGTGGTAGTGCTCGATTAGCTTTACCTTATTGGAAAATACAAAGGCTGCTTTAAGCTTTACCTTGTATTCGGGCTTGTCCGATCTGTCCCTTCCCTGCTTTTGCGCCTGCCAGCACTGAGGCACCGTAAGAGCGTTTTCCCCCGCAATTTCCTTTAAATAGTCCTCAATTCCGTTTTGGTAACAGAAGATCCTTTGGTCAAATTCGCCTGCCGCCACCTCTCTGCGGAAAACAAACTCCAAGCCGTCGTTTACTATTGCCTGCCTTTTTAAAATGTCGCAGTAATACTCGTCGCTTATGTCGATTTGGGTAAATACGTCCAGGTCGGGCTTCCATTTTATCCTTGTGCCCGTTGTGCCTGAGGATTTTTTCTTGATAAATCCCTTTTCGTTTTCCTCCAATGTTACGTTAAAGCCCTTTTTAAAGCTTAATTCAAACTGCCATGTGCCGTTGTCGCTTACAACGTTCATATATTCGGAGGAAAACTGCGTAGCGCACAAACCCAAGCCGTTTAAGCCAAGGGCAAAGGAGTAGTTGTCCCCGTCGTTGTTATTGTACTTGCCGCCTGCATACAGGGTGCAGAAGGCCAGCTCCCAGTTATATTTTTCCTCGTTTTTGTTGTAGTCAATGGGGATTCCTCTGCCGTTATCCTCCACCTCTACCGAATTGTCGAGAAATTTTGTGATGGTGATTTGTCTGCCGTAACCCTCTCTTGCCTCGTCTATCGAGTTGGAAAGAATTTCAAATACCGAATGCTCGCAGCCTTCTATTCCGTCCGAGCCGAATATTACCGCAGGTCTTTTGCGTACCTGGTCGGGTCCCTTTAAAGAAACCAGACTGTTGTCGCCGTAGCTTTTGTTTGCCATTTGCCGCTCCATTTACTTTACATTATAATTTTTAAGTGAATGACCGAGGGCTTAAGCCCCGTGCCTTATTCAATGAGGGGCAACGCCCCGAATTTATGAAA
>DNUB01000173.1 GCA_003508605.1 Oscillospiraceae bacterium
ACTGTATTTAGCCTGCGCCTATTGATGCGCCTTCGGCAAAGCCAAAGGATTTGACTTGTGGATCAATTCACAAATGAAACGATTATTAGTATAAGAAAGGATAGCTCATATGTATCAGGATCAAAAGGACGAAACCTTGGTAATGCTTACTTTGGCGGGAGAACAGAGCGCATATTCGGTACTGGTTTCCCGATATGAAAGTGCGGTTATAGCTTCTGCCTCCTCCGTGACACACAACCGTCACTTGGCTGAGGATTCGGCTCAGGATGCGTTTATTACAGCTTGGATCAAGCTTGATATGCTTCGTGAGCCTGATAAATTCGGCACATGGGTGTGCCGAATTGCCAAAAACTGTGCAAAAAATACGGTAATGCGTTTTCGGAGCTTTATCAGTATTGACGATACCGAAAAACCCGTTATAGGCATTGCCGAAAGTAAGCTGGATGATCCTTGTGAATCTTATGAGCTATCAGAGGAAAACACTCTGCTTCATGAAAGCATAGAAAAGCTGCCCGAAAAAGTAAGACGGATAATAAGTCTGCATTATTTCGAGGATTTATCGGTGGTTGAGATAGCCGAAAAAATGGGTATTTCTCAAGGAACGGTAAAATGGCAGCTTCATGAGGGCAGAAAGCGTATCAGAAAGGAATTATGCGCAATGAATGAAGAATTTAACGACACATTGGTACAGAGAGTTATGAAAAAGGTTGAGGAATTAAAGCAATGGCAGTATAAAAACAGCAAGAACGGCTTCGAAAGAGTGTATAAGGAGGTTTTAAAGGAGGTAGAGGAGCTGCCCGAAAGTATGGACAAGTATCATGCCTTAGCCGACGTTTTGTTGAGGGGCTGGTGGTGGATATGCGGAGAAAAGAACGACGCTCTGTTTGACCGTATACGTGAGGCAGCCGAAAAGGGCAAAAACGACGAGGTAATGGAATTTGTCGCCGCAAAGGAGGACAATAAGCTTTACGGCAGCGCAAAAATTGAATTTATCAGAGATACTCAGATTCCCAAGCTTGAGAAATTAGGGTTTAAAAAGGCTCTTGCCGCCGAATGGAATTGGCTGGGATATAATTATTTTGAGGAAAACCAGCCTGATAAGGGCTTTGAGGCTTATAAAAAGGTAATGTCGGCGGCTGAGCCCTCGGATTTATATTATTCATATGCAAGGGCGGCTATTGAAGCCGAGAAAATGTGTACCGAGGAATTTAAGGCTACGGACAAAAATAAATACCGGGTTCATGCCTTTGCGCTGGAAGTTCACAAATCAAAGGATAATATGCGCCGCTGGGATAATAAGATGCTTTATAAGGGAGCTCTTTATTCCGAAGGAGAATATTCTGCAGACAACATCTTTTTTAACTCCTCATTATGCGACGGAATGTTTACCGTAAAGGGACTTAATAGGGGAGAAAAGTACATAGGCTCCGACGAATCGTCACTCGAATACACAAGCGGCAGTATTTCCGTAGAAACACCCTGCGGTATTTATGAAAACTGTGAAATGTGGACAACAAGCAGACCCGGTATAGGTGTGATAAAAACCTATTATAAGGAAGGGATAGGTATTGTTAAATCGGAGGTTCGCTATAACGGGTTTACACGAACAAGACTGCTTAAAAGCTGTGAGATAAAAGGCGGCTGCGGTATTCTTCCTTTATATAAGGGCAATAGATGGGAATACACGGCAGAGTTTAATCCCGAATTTAAAAAACAAAAAACATTCTTTACCGTAGAATATTGTCAGGGAAGTACCGTCGTAATTTATGGCGTAAGCAGCATAGAGCGTATTGCGTATGATGATAATTCCTGGGAGGATATGATTTTACAAATCAGGAATGAATATTGGGTACAATCGGGATACAACGCAAATAAATTAGTAGATGTAAGCTATCCCATAAAAAGAGCAAGGCAGCTCGCAAAAACATCTGTGGAAAAGGCTCACACAAAGGCGGCATGCTCCGTTGCAGAGAGAATACTTGCCACCGATCCCTTATTTAACCCCGATTATACCGAATCGGGACACTGGAATTTCTTCGAGCGAAACGTTGTCAACAGAACGGAAGAAAAAATTACTTTAACAGACGATTTTCGTTGTTCCTTTGAGTGGAAGAATATTATCAGCAGTTCGCAGGCTCATCCGATATATCCTTTATTATTTAATGATATTTATGAAATTTTAAATAACGGAACAGGCTGCATCTGGGACACTAAATGGGTGGACGGATATAAAGAAACAATCACTGCCGAGCCTTGGTATCACAACTTTATAAAAACCGATATAAGCTGTGAAAATGCGGGTACCGTAGAGACAAAGGCGGGTGTGTTCAAGGATTGCTTAAAGCTTTCTCTTTGTATAGGCAAATACGGGGAATATGTGGAATACAGAAGCGGTAAAAAGGATTATTACTTCGCTCCTAAGATCGGCATTGTTAAAATTGTTAATTATCACAATATTTTTGACAAAAGTACCGTGTATGAGCTTACCGAATATGAAGGCGAGGGAGAAGGCTATATGCCTGTGGCTGACGGTATGATGCGCAAATATGAGGCAGTCGGGCTCACCGACGGATACAGAGCAAGCACCGAGTATATTTATGCGGCAGACGAGGACGGACAGACCTATATTTTTGCGGACAAATTGGGGGTTCGGAAAAAGCCCGAAACCATCACCGATTACGGTACTATTGCGGGAGAGATTTTAGAGCAGGATTTATGGGATTATGAAAAGTACGATGAAAGCCGCCTGCGTCATGATATAAACAACTTTAACCTGCTGATTCATATTGTCAGCAGGGACGGACGGTCTTGGTGCGCTCCCGAAAGGAGAACCGAGCAGGAAAAATATCATATGAAGATCTACGAAATGTTAGGGGAGGGAGGAAATGTCCCAAGGGCATGGCTTGGCGATTACGCTTATTCCTGTTTTATTGCGGCTTGCTCTTTAATGGGCAGCGGAAAAACCGATGAAGGGTATGAATATCTTGACAGAAGCTTTGATTTGTTCCGAAAATGGTATGAAATTCCCGACAATGAGCTTTTGGAAGTGGGAAATAAGCTTATTTTCGGCGGTATCAGGGTAGTTAAGGGAAAAAATGTTATACAGCTGCCTGACGGCACAAGAGAGCCTATAATGCTAATAAATCGAAATATATTCGGATTTGACAAGGATACCATGTATTACGGTATGACAGCTTTGCATGGTTGGGAATGGTTTAACGGTGTGCGTGAGGAGGAGAGATTTAAGAGGGCAATCGAGAAGGCTAAAGAGTTTATTAAATTATGATGTGTTTATTTAACCTGCTTTTGTGGAAATCAAAAAATATGGTAATAAGTCAATAACAAAATATAGCTAAAAGGGAATACAGCAAGCAGTGTAGACATATATTAAGTTTTTTTTCGAGCTATGCTGTAAATACATAAAAACGTT
>DNUB01000347.1:0-5066 GCA_003508605.1 Oscillospiraceae bacterium
TGAAACCCTGAGGGGACCCCGCCCGGGATTTTTCATAAAATCGGGGTGCTGCCCCTCATTGAAACAGGTTAAACAGCTTTTTATGCGGATTATACAGTTTTACCGAAGGATTGCTCGGGACATATCCGAAATCCGCCGCTGCACGAATTTTCACGCTTTCCGTGCCAAAAAGCTTGAAATACCCCGTATTTCTCCGCTTTTCCCGAGAATCGGTTCTGAAGCCTCGGCACATTCGGCGCAGCCGTGCAAAGCTGCTCGGTTTTCATATAAACCCCGACACAATACCCTTTGCCGTATTTTTTCTGCGATTTTATTTATCCATTATAACACATCTTTCAAATAATGTTAAGTGTTTTTACAGGAATTTCACAAAAATTGCATCTTAAGTGCAAAATTTCAGCCGTTTTTTGAGACGCTCTATGTGACGAAGCAATTAAAACGCCAAAAAGTAACAAAACCGTTACAAACCTACCGTTCCGTCGCTGTACTTTGCCACAATGCTTATTCTTTCTCCCTTTTCGTCGGTGTAATATGCGGTAAAGCCCGACAGATCCATAAGCTCGCCTGCGGTGACTTGGGTCAGGGGAGCGGAAAAAACGGTTTTCCCCAGGCATACCACCGTAAAAACGCCGTCGATAATGTTGACTCCGCCGCCGTCGCCCAGCTTTCTTTCTCCCCCTGTTTCGTAATCCCTTTGAGTCACGTATTTAAGCTGCCTTTTATCCAGCTTTTTCAGCTGCTCCACAGTCATGGAGGAACTCTTTTTCTTTTTAAAAAACATAGCCGCTCCCCTTTGATAACCAATGTCATATTATGCCGCCGCAGGCAAAAAAAAGCGCATAGGGTCGGAATTTGTAACTTTTTTGTAACTTTTTTATTAAAACATACCCGCATCGGCAAAAGCTTTTTATATTCCTCTAAAATAAATATATCATCAAAGGCTTTATTTGTCAACCAAACCGCCGTCCTTCCGTTAAGGTTATCTTGACATAAAGGGGAAATTAAGGTAAAATTAAATGATTACTGCTTTTGCTCCCCCCGCCTGATTCCCGAAGCTTTTATGCGCCCGGCGGCTGCCGAGGGACGGGAAGGAATGCCGCAGAAATATGCGCATATTTCAAGGATTTCCGACGAGGTAATCCGACAGCCCGGCAAGGGGAAAAATCCGGGAGCCGGCGGGGGAGCAATAAGAACCGTTCCTATAGGGACGGATTCCGAGCGTATATACGTATATATTTATGTCTGTACATTATGTAAATTTTAAATAAGGTGTTTTATGAAGAAAAAAACAAATTTATGTATGAGCTGTATGAAGGAGCTTCCGCCCGACGGCGTCTGCCCCGTATGCGGTCCCTTTGACAAAAGCTCCCGTAATCCCTCCTACCTTGCCCCGGAGACATTTTTGGCAGGCAGATATACAGTGGGGAAGCTTATAGGCTGCTGCGGCGAATCCGCTCTTTATATAGGCTTCGATACCGTACTTAATAAAAAGGTCACCGTTCGGGAATATATGCCCGAATCCCTTTGCCGCAGAGAAAAGGACGGCGAAGGGATTGCGGTAAAGCCCGAAAAGCTTCCGCTGTACAAGACCTATCTTGCGGAATTTATAGAGCTTCATTCCACCCTTATGCGCTCCTCGAGCACTAACTGCATTCAGACGGTTTTGGACGTGTTCAGCGAAAACAACACGGCCTATGCCGTTATGGACTATATAGGCGGGATAAGCCTTAAGTCATACCTTGCGGGCTGCGGGGAGGTGCTGTCGTGGGAGCAGGTAAAGGATCTTTTCCCCCCCATTCTCACAACGCTGAGCATGCTTCACAGCTTAGGCATAATCCATAGGGGAATAAGCCCGTCGACTATTTTTGTGTCGGAAAAAAACGAGCTGAGGCTTATAGGCTTTTCCATAAGCGCAGCCCGCACCTCCGACAGCGATATAGGCTATGAGGTGTTCGGCGGCTATGCGGCTCCCGAGCAATATTCAAGCGCAAGAAGAAACGGAAGCTGGACGGACGTTTACGGCATTTCCGCCCTGCTTTACCGCTGTCTTACGGGAATAACCCCTCCCACTGCGGCGGAAAGACTTGCCGAGGATTCCATGGTAGAGCCTATGCTCATAAACAGAAATATTCCGAAAAACGTTTCCGATGTTATTATAAAGGGTATGGCTCCGGAATCGGACAACCGAATTTCCACGATAAGCGAATTTGTGGACAGGCTGTTCGAGCAGCCCGCCCCCGTCACCGATTCCTCTGCGGAAATTGCCATACCCAACGTTAAGGCGGCTTCGGGAAAATCCTCGCATATGGAGAACAACGGCAAAAACGGCGCAAACGACAATTATGCAAAACCCTCAAAGCCTGTGATCAGCGCAAAGGCAAAAAATCAGATCAAAAGGGATAAAATCAAGTTTATAGTTATTGCCTCGGCTTTGAGTCTGATCATTTTGGGCTTTTTGCTGGCAATGATAATCACCGCTTCCTCCGGGGGAGACGGCGTTATTGACAAACCCGGATATACGGCGCAGACGCCCCGCGCCACCGCCCCGCCGCCTCCCGAAAAAAGCGAAATTACGGACATTGCCGGGGTAACGTCCCCGTCCGACAGATTTACGGGAGAAACCTATCAGCTCCCCGATTTCAAAAATACGGTATTTTCTACGGTAAGCACCAGCAGTCAATATTCCTATCTTGTTTTTAATCCCACCTATGAATTTAACAGCGAAATAGAAGCGGGGCAGATAATCAGCCAATCCATAAAGGAGGGCACCTTTGTCACCGGCGGAACGGAAATCGGCGTAGTGGTAAGCAAGGGTCCCGAAAAGGTCGCTCTGCCCGAATACAAGGATATCTTAGCGGAGGATTACGTAAAGCAGCTGGCGGATTTAGGCATTAAGTACCGCACCGAGGAGGAGGAAACCCGGGAGGCCGAGGAGGGCTATGTGGCAAGATGCAGCAAGGAGGCAGGAGAGGACGTATCTCTTGCCGAAAGCGAGGAGATAGTGGTTTATATAGCAAAGAAGCCCCCCGAAACCACCGTTCCCGAAACCGAGCCGCCCGTGACTACGACAGCGGAAACCCTTCCCGAAACCGAGCCGCCTGTTGAATCGGAGGAGGAAAAGCCTGCGACGGAAACCGAGCCGTAAATAACGGTGAGTTCGGGCAGGGGCAATTGTCTCCCCAGCGTTCGGAGAAGCTTCGGCATTTTCCTGCCCCTTTGAAAATTTTTTGCCGCTTTTATTTTAAGGAGAAACAATAATTATGAACCTTGACGATATCCGCAAACAGATAGACTCCGCCGACAGCAGGCTGTTAGAGCTGTTTTCCGAAAGAATGGAGCTTTGCAGGCAGGTGGCGGAATACAAAAAAGAAAAGGGAATGCCTGTTTTTCAAAGCGGCAGGGAAAAGGAAGTGCTTAATAAAATAGCGTCAAAGGCTCCCGCTGAGCTTGAAGCCGCTTCCCGTCTGCTTTTCTCACAGATAATGGAAATATCGAAATGCCTGCAGCGGGAACAGCTTACCGAATACAAGGAAACGGTTCTGTCCGAATTTAAAAAAGACCCTTCGGTGGCTTGTCCCGGAATAAAGGGCAGCTATTCCGAGGAAGCCTGTATAAAGGCTTTCGGAGACAACGCAAGAATAGATTACTACGATTCCTTTAAACAGGTTTTCGATGCGGTAAGCGGCGGCAGGGCGGATTACGGAGTCGTGCCCATAGAAAACTCCACCGCAGGCAGCGTTGAAAGCACCTACAAGCTTTTGGAGCAGCATGAAATGTATATCTGCGGACGGCTTTCCATTCCCGTAAACCATATATTGGCGGTAAGGGACAAAAGCAAAGCCATAGAAAAGGTAATCTCCCACGAACAGGCACTGCGTCAATGCTCCGGCTTCCTGGATAAAAGAGGCTATAAGCAAAGGGCGGCGGAAAACACCTCCATTGCGGCAAAAACGGTGTCGGAAAGCGGCGAGAGCATAGCCTGCATCTGCTCCGCCCACTGCGCTAAGCTTTACGGCTTGGAGATAGCAGCGGAAAATATTGCGGATATAGGGGAAAACTTCACAAGATTCGTTATAATATCCAAAGAATTGCAGGCGGAGAAGGACGCCGATATAATAAGCGTCTGTCTGTCCCTCCCCCATATCAGCGGATCGCTTTACAAGCTTCTTACAAGGTTTTATTTCAGCGGCTTGAACCTTACCCGTATCGAAAGCCGTCATATGCCGCCCCATATAAAGAAAAAATCGGGCAGCGACAGCTTTGAGGTTATTTTTTACCTTGATTTTGAGGGCAGTATTTCCAATCCCTCGGTAAACAAGCTTTTGCAGAATTTAAAAGCGGACTGCGGCTACTACAGGCTTTTGGGCAACTACAAGGAAATCCTCTGAAGCAAGCGGAATAAGGAGAAATATATGCGTATCGGTCACGGCTATGACGTTCATCTTTTTGCGGAAAACAGAAGATTAGTGTTAGGCGGGGTGGAGATCCCCTCCGAAAAAGGACTTTTGGGTCATTCGGACGCCGACGTTCTGATTCATGCGGTTATGGATTCGCTGCTCGGCGCAGCAGGACTGGGAGATATAGGAAAGCTGTTTCCCGACAGCGACCCTGCCTATGAGGGGATATCGAGCCTTGCGCTTTTGGACAAGGTGACTTCTCTTATCGAGCAGAGGGGATACACCGTCGGCAATATAGACTGTACGGTAATTATGTTAAAGCCTAAAATATCACGGTATACCGACGAAATGCGCAAAAACATAGCCGCTCACTGTCACACCTCCCCCGATCTGGTCAATGTAAAGGCCACCACCGAGGAGGGGGCGGGCTTAGGCGAAAATGCGGCGGGAGCCCATGCGGTCTGCCTGCTTAACGGAGGAGCCTTTAACGGCGGAGCGGTTTTGGGCGGAGTATTTTTTTAGTCTTTCAGAGCATATCCGAAAGCAAAGCATTTTTGCGCAATTCCACTGAATACGTGGCGATTTCAAGGAAAAAAGCGCAGGAATACTAAAGTATTCCGCAATAATCCCTTTTAGGGGATTGCCGCCTGCATTCTTTGACGCAGAAAG
>DNUB01000347.1:5375-7360 GCA_003508605.1 Oscillospiraceae bacterium
CATTCTTTGACGCAGAAAGCGTCCGCAGTTAGTAAAAATTAGTGCAGCGGCAGCTTTTCAGACAGCCCATAATTAAAAAGAACAGTTTCTTGCCGAAAAAAGGAAAAAATATTGTGAGAATTTTGACGAAATACCGTATAACTTGTGGAATGAAAAAACGGAACGGAAAAATTGCAGTCAGGGCAAAACACTTCGATTATGATGCTTTTCCGAAAACAAGCAAAAACCCACGCCGAATATTGACGTAAAGAGGCTTTGATTGTATAATATATAACATAAACATATAAAGAAACATATAAAGAAACATATAAAGGGCACCTCTAAAAGCCTTGTTTTGACAAAGACACGCACAGCGCAGCCTTTGTCGTATCAAACCGATTTTTAGAGAAGCTTTAAAACGAAAGGATTCACAAAATGGCTAAGGGTCAGCATCTTGCAGAAAAACCCAAAAGACGCAGAAAAGTCAGAGACATGGAAGAAAATAAAACGCTGACGGAGGAGCGGGGAAAAAGCAGCGGCAATAAAGCCAACCGCTGGCTTTTGGCAAATACAGTGGTTTTAGGCTCTGTGTTTGCGGGAATCGCCGTATCTATGCTTGTTTTCTCCCGTCCTACCGTTTCGATGACGGAAAAGAGGGAATTGGCAAAATTCCCCGATTTCAGCTTTGAAGACTTTTTCAGCGGAAAATTTACAAGCGGCATTACGCAGTGGTATGACGATACCGTGCCTTGGCGGGACGGCTTTAAGGACATTTCCGCCAACATTTCAAAATGCATGGGCGTATCCCTGGGCGGCGTTACCATTCACGGAACGCCCAATAAGGTGGTTAATCCCGGCGTTAAAACCGAAGCCCCCGAAAAGCCCGTTACGGAGGACAATACCCAGAACCCTTCTCAGACAGGCTCTCAAACCGATTCCCAGGGAGATAACTCCAATCAAAATCCCGCAACGCAGGAGCCTCCCGTTACCGGCGCACAGACTCAGGCACCCGCAGGCGGCGACGGCGGCTTGGACGGAGTATTGGACGCAGTTATAAACAACGGACAGATCACATTTGATTATAACGGTCATGCCTGGGGAGTAAGCCTGTACGGCGGAGGCTATAATCAGGATAAATACGCCGATTCGGTAAATGCCTTTGCTGAGGATTTGGACGGCATTGCAAAGGTTTACAGCATGATAGCTCCCACAAACGGAGATTTTTACTGCCCCTCGGCGTACAGCGAATACAACGCCTCACAGTACGACGATATCGTATATATAGAGTCAAAGCTGAGCGATAAGGTGACGAGCGTTCACTGCTACGGAGCTTTGCAGCAGCATAAGGACGAGGATATTTATTTCCGCACCGACCACCATTGGCAGCCCCTGGGCGCATACTATGCGGCGGAGCAGTTTGCAAAGGCGGCGGGAGTGCCCTTCCTTGAATTAAACGAGGATAACTTCGAATATCACGAGATCGACGACTTTGTGGGCTCAGTTTACGGATATACAAAGGACGCTGCCCTTTCAAACGATCCCGATGTTTTAAAATATTATATACCGAACAATGATTTTTCAACTTATTATTACAACACTCACTATGAGGACGAAATAAAATATCCCTTCTTCCAGAAGGATCAGCACGGAAGCGGCGCATACAGCGTATTTATGGGCGCAGATACCAAGATAGTCAGAGTGGACACCGACGTAAACAACGGCAGAAAGCTGCTTGTGTTCAAGGACAGCTACGGCAATGCGGAAATACCCTTTTATATGAACAGCTTTGAGCAGATTTATGTTTGCGACGTACGTTTCTTCCCCTTAAACGCTATTGATTTTATAAAAGAGCATGGCGTTACGGACGTTCTGTTCACCATGAACACCTTCTCCGCCGCAGGCGGCAACGCCGACGGAATAGAGATATCCCGACTGGGACAAGGCCCCTTGCTTGATTGGGGACAGGATTAAGGAGCAGCAGACTAATACTAATTCTTGACTAAAAG
>DNUB01000134.1 GCA_003508605.1 Oscillospiraceae bacterium
TTCATATCATTTTAACACATACACTGTTTTCAAAATCATTAAATAATTTTAAGGCGGCGCCGCACAGGGATTGCATGTGAATGGCGCAGTCGGATTTTTTAAGAAGCCCCTTTGGTTTCTCGGAAAAAATGCATACAGACCCTACGCAAAGACGTTAGGCGGTCGTTATGCTGTATTGCCTTAATACTAGTTTTTGATTGAAAAAGCCTCGGGCAGAGAGTTGACAAAAAGCTTTTATATATTATAATTGTAATGGCGATAAAAAGCATAAACGATAAGGAAAAATAAATAAAATGAACAAAAAAAGTCTTGCAAAACAGATTATAGTCCTTTTAAAAGAAGAATATCCGAAGGTGAAATGCGCTCTCGTTTACGAAAAGCCTCACGAGCTGCTGATTGCCACAAGGCTTTCGGCTCAGTGTACGGACGTTCGGGTAAATAAGGTGACCCCGGAGCTTTTCAAAAAATTTCCTACAATAAAAGCCTTTGCAGACGCTTCCGAAGAGGAGGTTGCAGGGTACATACATTCCTGCGGTCTTTTTCAGACAAAATCAAGGGACATTGTAAAAATGTGTAAACAGCTTCACGATGATTATAACGATAAGGTTCCCGATACGGTGGAGGAATTGGTGAAGCTGGCGGGCGTGGGCAGAAAAACCGCCAATCTGGTGGCGGGAGAGCTGTACGGAAAAACCGCTTTCGTATGCGATACACACGTTATACGCCTCACCAACAGACTCGGTCTGACAGACAGCAAGGACGCAGGTCAAGTGGAAAAACAGCTGCGCAAGATCGTTCCCGCCAAAGAGGGCTTGGGACTTTGCCACCGCCTGGTCTGGCATGGAAGACTTGTTTGCGACGCCCGAAAGCCGAATTGTGAAAAGTGCTGTTTAAGTGAGCTTTGTAAAAGCCGCACGCTGCGCTAAAGGTGAAAAAGAGGCTGTAAAAGCCTTTGCCGGAGGGGGTTATCTTTCCATTGGCAGAGCTTTTACAGCCTAATTTTTGTATTCAATGAGGGGCAGCGCCCCGAATTTATGAAAAATCCAAGGCACTGCCCCTCATTGAATTTTCAAAGCTTGATAAGCACCCTCCCGTCCTTGCTCTCCACCTCTGCCAGCACCCAGCCCCTGTGTTTTTTTCCGAATCTGCATAATTCTTTTGCCATTGCTCCTATTTGCTCATATGACATCTTGCCGGACTTTTCCGCAAGGTGCTTTGACATAAGCCTTACGCCAATTTTGCTGCAAATAATTTGAGTGGGAAATAGAAGGTTAATGTTTGTGTTGCTGTCCCTTACAACTATCCTCATATTTCCTCCACAAATATTTCAACGTTATCTCCGTTGGCACTTTCCACTTCCACCAGCTTACCTAAAACTCCCCTTTCCGCCATATCGATAAGCCGGGCAAAATCTATGCCCTTAAGGAAATCGCTGCCGTCGATATTCATATTCATTCCTTCGCCGACTCCCATTTTCAAAACCGCAAGAGGGAGATTGACTCTTACCTTGTCCCCGTTTGAGGAATCAACAACAATCCGCATTACAAGATCGTCTATGCTCTTTCTTTCCTTACGGGGCACAAGCTGCACCGCTTCCGCCTCCGCTTCACAGCCTAAGAGAGCGTCTACGCTTGTGTTCAAAATGGAGGACAGCTTGGGCAAAAGCATAATGTCGGGACAGGATATATCGTTTTCCCACTTTGACACCGCCTGCGCCGACACGTCTAACCTTGCCGCCAGCTCCTCCTGTGTAAGTCCCTTTTCCTTTCTTAAATTTGCAATTTTTCTTCCTAAGCTTTCCTTTGACATAATAGATCCTTTCATATGGACTGAACTCTGTTTGATCTAAAAAACCTGATAGGGTTTTTAAATTTTTCAGTCCCTTGTTTTTCTTACGCTTAAAGCTTACAATATTTTCTGCATTTTGAGAATGGAACATCGGTTGAAAACAGATAAATTTGCACAACCAAAGGTAGAAAATTCACTCAACCATTGGTTGTGAGCGGATTTAATGTTATAAACCAAAAACCGCACAAAGCTTTTCGAGTTTTGTGCGGTTTTGTCGTAAGAGTTAAGTATCGGAAAGCTCCTTTCTTTCCTTAGCAGCCTTAATAATCTTTTGTCTGGAAAACTCCTCCCTCTCCTTTTCCTCTAAGGCATTGGTAATAAACTTAACCTGAGAGGTATACCGAGGAATAAGTATATTTTTAAGCGCATTGGCTCTTTTCTGAGTTTTCTTTATCGCCACGGAAAGGCGGTAAATACTGTTTTCTATTTCGGCTAAGGCTACTGCCATATGCTTTGCCTTATTAAAGCATATATATGCCCTGTCAAACTGACTGTTGGTAAGCATAGGACTGTATGTCATAGGGGGAGGGGCTTCGTCCAGAGTCACATTGGGAAGCTCGACGCCCATAACGCTTCGATAGGTGACCTTAACGCTGTTATCCTCGGGAATTTGCTTTGTCAAGGGGGTAACCACGCCAAGCATAATATTGGCGATTTCAAGGGATTTGTAAGCGTCCTCAAAAACGCTGTCTATGCTTCCTCTTATTTCCTTTGCCTTATCGGAAAGAGCCACCATTTCTCTTATAAGAATATTGCGCTTTCTGTCCATAAGCTCATAGCCAAGCTGCGCCTGAGCAAGGGAACGCTTCGATACCATAAGATTTCCTTTTGTGGGAAATACCTGCTGCTGAGCCATAAGCTCACCTCTTTTCTTAGGGGGTTCAATAAGGGGCAGTGCCCCGAATTTATGAAAAATCCGCGGATAAGCCCTCAGGGTTATGGTGGGGAACCGGGTTCCCACTGAAGGACTGAATGAAACCTGCCGCCTAATGGAGTCTTTGCCTTTTCCCTATGGGCAGGCGGGGGACATCCGGATTTTGA
>DNUB01000090.1 GCA_003508605.1 Oscillospiraceae bacterium
TCTTGCCAAGGTTACATTTCCAAGCACTCTTACCAAAATCGGAGACAGTGCATTCAAAGGCTGCTCAGTCCTGACCGACCCTGTATTTAACGACGGTTTGACTGCTATAGGAGACTATGCGTTTGAGAGCTGCAATTCAATAGAAAACATAAATCTTCCCGACAGTGTGACATCTGTGGGACATAGTGCGTTTTACGACTGCACAAATATTGTATCTGCGGTATTGTCCGAAGGTCTGACTGCAATTTACTCCCTTGCCTTTGCGGGCTGTACGTCCTTAAATACCGTAAATCTGCCCAAAAGGCTTGAAAGAATCGGGGGCAATATTTTTGACGGCTGTCCTCTTAAATCCGTTTACTGCCCGGATAATTCAAAATCCGCCGTTTATGCCATCGATAACGACCTGCCGATGGTTTTAACTCCCTTTGAGGGTGAAAAGCCCGAGGATTCGCTGATAGATTATGAAAAATCCGGATATAAAACAAGCTTCAGTTCCATCACCGCTTCGGGAAATCTCGCCGTTGTCTGCGACTTTCAATTCGAGGATAATAATTCACCATATTCCACAATAAAAATAAAGATTCCCGACGGCTATGAGCTGATTGAAAACGCTCTTTCCACAGAGGGCTGTTACGAATACGACATTTCCGAAAACGACAGCTGTATCTGCATATACGCCGACAGCGGCAAGGGCAGGGTGAGCGCAGTCTTTAAGCCTGTCCGGTCCTGCATTCCCGTTACTTACGCCACTATAAGCTATAACAATACCGAGGACGTTCTCGGCATTATATGCGAGGAGGTTCCCGCACTGACCGTAAACACCGACAGCCTGACCAACAAGCCTGAAATCACCGTTACGGGGGTCGCTCCGCCGAAATCCGAGGTTACGCTGTTCGTAAACGACAAGCAGGTCGGAACCGCCACGTCCAACAAGGCAGGCTACTATACCGCCAAAATAACCATTCCCAATCCCGAAAACGGAAAAAAATATACCGTTACCGCTAAATCGCTGTCAAGCGAAACCAAAACGGCTTCGGCTCTTATCGAGTATGCCGAGGACAGCCCCGTGCTTACGGGAATGAAAATGATCTACAACAAATCGACCTACGACCTGATGAATTCCAAAAATATAAATGTGACATTTATATTGGAATCATTCCACGGTGTTACGCCCTTCCGTTTTGAGCTTGCCTTTGAAAATCCCGAAAGTGTTTGCGCTGCTTTTGTAACAAGCACAAGAAACGGAATAACAAAGTACTTAGAGGCAAAGTGGGACGAAACAGGGGAGATATTTGTCGCAGAGGGTTATTTTGACGAAAACGATCACGACTACGTTCCCGGAAAGCTGTCAATTGCTTTCCAAAAGAACAGAGAAACCGGCTTTGACTTTGACGAGGTCAGCAGTCAGGTAGAAGAGGAGCTGGAAAAAGGTCTTCCCGACGGACAATTAAGCGATGTAAAATGCACCTACACCGCAGAGGACGAGATCATTACCATCGACCTGAATAAAAACCCCGAGCTTATGCAGTATCTGAATTGGGGAAATCAGACAAATACAAGACTTGGGGCGAATGCGGGAATACAGTCCATTGAAGCGAGGATAAAGAAGGAAGTATTCAATGTTGACGTCAATAGCAGCCATTACCTTAATGAATACAAATATAATAACTATAAGATAGTAGTTAAGACAGCTGATAAAGTCCTAAATGACGGCATTGATTTTGTCGATCTGTTTACCGGAGCGGATGACTTTTATTCTTATTTTGTTGACACCTCCGACAAAAAGTATATTGCAAATCTTAATTTTTCGAATCTCGGAACGTGGGCCATGGTTGTTGACGACGTTGTCAATAACAAGGTTATACAAGCTTATATAGAATATAACACCCTTGGAATTGCAAAGCCGTTTTTTGATTCAACCGCATTTTCTATAGTCGGAGACGCCTGCGGATATATTTCCGATCAGTTTGATATTCATGACGATTATGAAGAGCTTGCAAAAAATATTCGCAAATCCACCCTGCTTACGGAAAGCCAAAAGCAGAAAGCATTAAAACAGGCTCAGTACCTGGGCGTGGCAAGGCATATGTTTTCTACCTGTATGCTCGCCGCCAAGGTTGCGGGAGCTTTCGCAGGACCCTTGAGCCTGCCCATATCAATAGGATTGGGGCTGATAGAGAATTTCGGAGATATGCTTTTTGAAATGCAGGCGGCGGACATTCTTGACGGAAGCTTCTCCGCAAAAATGAACTGGTACGTCGACCCCAGCGGATACGTATACGAAGCCGTTACCTCAAACCGACTTCAGGACGTAAAGGCAACCGCATATTGGATACCCCTTGACCCGGACGACCCCGATTTCTGGAATAAAAAGCCCGACGGTCTGCCCGAGGGCAACGAAAAAGCCGAAATATGGAATGCGGAAGAGTATTCGCAGCCCAACCCCATTTACACCGACGCCGACGGAATGTACGCCTGGGATACCCCCGAGGGCTGGTGGATCGTTAAGTACGAAAAGGAAGGCTATGAAACCGCATACAGCGACTGGATGCCCGTTCCTCCCCCTCAGCTTGAGGTAAATATTGCTATGACCTCAAAGGAAGCCCCACGGGTTACGGAGGTTGTAAAAACCGATAACAGCATTACCGTTAAATTCAGCAAGTATATTGATCCGAAAACCTCTGAAAATATCGAGGTTTATGACGCAAACGGAAATAAAATCGCATATGTCCTTGAATACAGCGACGCCGAAATTTCTGCGGACGGCGCCGTATATGTAAGGGAGGTTACATTGAAGTTTGCAGGCGGAACCGATTCCGTAGTCAAGGTGGTTATACCGAAAACGGTTTTAAGCTATTCGGGCACCGAAACAAAGGCGCACACCGAAATATACGGAAGCAGTCAAATCAAGCTCGGCGACGTTAACGTCGACGGCAAGCTGTCGGCGGTTGACGCAAAATGGGTATTGCAGGCGGTATCGGGCAGCAGAGTGCTTACTCCCGAGCAGCAGGCTGCCGCCGACGTGAACGGCGACGGCAAGATCAACGCCGTTGACGCAAAGTGGATTTTGCAGGCGGTATCGGGCAGCAGGGTGCTGGATTAGCAGACAGTATTTAAAAATAACATAAAAACAAAACAGAAAGGGAATTTATTATGAAGCTGAAAAAAATAACGTCGGTTCTTTTGGCGGCGGCTGTAACAGTTGCCTCGCTGCCCGCCGTTACGGCGGAGGAATACCTTGCGGTTTCCGATGTAATGAGTGCCCCTGCGGCGGTAAGCGGGGTGAACGGAGGAGAGGAAAGCCCGGCGGAGGATTTTGAGTATGAGATAAACGAGGACGGGGAGAGCGTTACCATTACCGGTTATAGCGGTGATGGGGGAGATGTGGTTATTCCCTCCGAGATTGAAGGGAAAAGGGTTACGGAAATAGGCGTGTCTGCGTTCCAATGGTGCACCTCCCTCATCTCGGTAATAATTCCCGACAGCGTGACAAGTATAGGCAATGATGCGTTCTACGGCTGCACCTCCCTCACCATAGTTACAATGCCCGACAGTGTGACAAGCATAGGCTATTATGCGTTCAAGTGGTGCATATCCCTCGCCTCTGTGACAATTCCCGACAGCGTGACAAGCATAGGCTCTTTTGCTTTTGAGGACTGCACCTCCCTCACTTCGGTGATAATACCCGACAGTGTGACCAGTATAGGCGGCTTTGCGTTCAACGGCTGCACCTCCCTCGCCTCGGTGACAATTTCCGACAGTGTGACAAGTATAGGTGATTTTGCGTTCAGGAGCTGCACCTCCCTCACCTCGATGACAATTCCCGACAGCGTAACGAAGATAGGCGATAGTGCGTTCATCGGCTGTTACTCTCTCACAGCAATAAATGTTGATGAAAAAAATGAAAACTATTCATCACAGGACGGTGTGCTTTTTAATAAGGATAAGTCCGAGCTTATCCAATATCCTGCAGGCAAGGAAGATAAAAGCTGCATAATTCCCGACAGTGTTACAAGCATAGTCGATTATGCGTTCTACGGCTGCACCTCCCTCACATCTGTAATAATACCCGAAAGTGTGACCGGCATAGGAGTGTCCGCATTCGATGCCTGCACCTCTCTGACTATCTACGGCTATGAAAATTCATATGCGCAGGATTATTCGAAGGAATAC
>DNUB01000162.1 GCA_003508605.1 Oscillospiraceae bacterium
GGCGTTGCCCCTCATTGAAAAAAACTGTAATTTCATTTTACCGTCTTTTGGCAAATAGAATTTTCTGCCTGCCAAGGCACAGTCAAATACAAATGCTTCCCTGTATACATTGTTCATTTCACCATATAAATATGGCGGTCTTAGGATATATGCATTTGGATTTCGTTTCAACAAAGCCGCTTCTGCTTCAATTTTATCTGTTCCATATTTGCCCCAGAATTTATTAAAGCCCAATACCGAGCTTTCTTTAAAAGGCTGTAGAGTTTTTTCAGGATATACAGCACTTGAACTAATTAAGATATAATCCTCACAGCTTCCTATGGCTGCAAAAAGCCTTTTGACATCATCAGAAGTATAAGCAGTATCAATAACAACGTCAAAATGAAAATTCCGCAAGGCTTTGCCTAAATTGTGTCTGTCTGCACAAATAAGCTTTACTCCATCGGATTGTTTTTTGTTATTCCGATTAAGAACATATACATCATAATTTTTCTTAACAAAATATTCTGCGATATATCTGCTGACAAATACCGTTCCTCCTGTTACAAGAACTTTTTTCATATTTTACTTCACAAAATCCTTTATAATTATCTGACATAATTAAACGCCACCTTATCGATTTTCTTCGGCGGCTCAACCCTGCTTTCCGCTTTCATCTTAAGCAGATAAGCCATATTCTGCCCCAAAGCGTCCATCATCTGCATTGCTTCCTCGTCCTGTACGCATTCCCCTGCCGCTCTGCCGTGAACATCGTTCCAATATATGGAGGGAACCTGTATCATCTCGGTAATGCCGAAATAGTTATTTAAGCTGTGATAGGCGTGTATAGCTCCTCCCCTTCTGAGGGCAACCACCGACGCACCGGGCTTAAAGCGGAAGTTTTTGCCGTAGCAGTAAAAAACTCTGTCCAAAAAGCTTTTTAAGCCGCCGTTTATATCTGCGTAATACACGGGAGAGCCTATTATTATGCCGTCTGCGTTCGACATTTTTTCTCCGATTTCGTTAAGTCCGTCCTTATCGCCGAAAGCGCATTTTCCTAATTTTGCACATGCACCGCAGGCTTTGCATCCGCCAAAGGTCTTGTCTCCCACCTGAATTATTTCGGTTTCAATTCCTTCCTTTTCCAGAATGCCGCAGATTCTCTTTATTGCGATATATGTATTTCCTTCTTTTCTCGGGCTTCCGTTTATTGCTATTACCTTCATAAAAATTCCTCGCTTTCGTTTATTTGCGGGCTGTGCCGTATTGAAAAAATACGGTTTTACCCATATACCTATATATTTATATTATCATAAAAGGAAATATAATGCAAGGACTTGATTATTTGTTTATCAAGTGATATAATTATACTGAGTAAGAGTATAAAAAGAATTTATATAATTAACTCATGATGATAAGGTAAAACCGGAAAGGAAACCAAATGGATCAAAATCAGTTTAACGAAAGCATCAATGAAAATCAAGTTCCCTTAAACAATACGGCTGACAATAATTTCCAAAACGCAAAGGACGAAAATTTAAATCCGCCTCCTTTTCAGCAAAATGCACCGATAAATGATAATTTCCAAAGCAACCCCGCAGACGACCCGTTTTTTGAGGAATTTCAATCGCCTGTTTATGCTGCGGAATTTAAGCCGATCAAAAAGAGCTTTAACCCTTTGGTTATAATTGCTCCCGTTTTGGCGGTGGTGATAGCCGCCGTGGTTCTCTTTATTCTGCTTTTTAATAAAACGGATTACAAAAAGGCGGAAAAAAAGTATTTTGAAAATATTTTTAATACCGCTCTTTCATCTGCTGAGGAGCGGCAGACAAATCCTGATCCGCAGAAAATTTCCGTAAATTTTCAAAGTCCTCTTTCCAATTTGACAGGCAATATTCTTGATATTTCAAATATTGATTTTATCACCGACACTGCCGTTAAGGGCGAGGATATTTACAGCATCGCTTCCTTTAAAATGGGTGATATCGATATAAGCGGTGAATATTGGCTCAACAGTATGAAAAGCTATGCGCTTGCAGGCCTTCCCGAAATATCCGATATATATTTAAAGCTTTCAGGAGGGGAAACAGAAAACGCTGCTCCGGAGTTTTCCGAATATATAAGAGTTTTTGGCGATGTAATCGAAAAAACCTCCGATACATATTTTGAGCTTATAGGCGATGTGGCTGTGGAGGAAAATCAGGAAATTACAGTAGGAGCTAAATCCTACACCGCTGATAAAGCGGAAGTACATCTTAATTCACAGCAGATAGCCAAACTCGTCAAAGCCTTTTACAATAACCTGATCGACAACGAAGAGGCGGTAAAGCTTTTATGCGACGCCTTCGGCTATGAGAGCAGGGAAGAGCTGAAAGAAGCCATTGAGGGCAGTATTAACTTTGAGGCATTAAGCAGGGTCGAAAACGGAGAAGAAAATCTTTGGGCTTTCGATATGACTGTTTATTTAAAAAGCAAAAAGATAATCGGAAGAAGCATTGTTTTAAGGAACGGCAAAGGGGAAACGGCAGGCCTTGACTTTGGAAGCATTCCCGTCGAAAGGGGAAGCGTAGATTATTTTTCATTAAGCAAGGATAATAATCTTATATTTAGCCTGATAAATGAGGATACGGAGGAAAACGGCATTCACACAGGCACCGTTGAAGTAAAAGCAAATAAAGGCGAGGCAGTTTTGTCCTACAATAACTTTGCGGTAAGCGATACTCTTTTCCAAGGAAAAGCCGATCTTTCGATAAAGAACAATCCTGCTTTTGCCGCAAGCCTTGAGCTTAGCAGCGAAAAAGAAGCGAAAAATATCGTTATAACCGTTCCGAATATTTTCACCCTGACGGTTAAGACCGAACCGTCCTCTTTGGATTTTAAGGACGAACCTCAGCTTTCCGACAGCAGGCTTGCGGTTATAGGAAATGACGGCGGTATTGACGGAAACGAACAGTTAAACAAGTTTATAGAAGATATTGCTAAATTTATGAAGCAATTTACAGGTTATGATGATCTTTATGACGGTGATTACGGATTTATTGATTAAAACGGTTTTTTATGAAGCTCCGAACATATTTTGACTCCTTTTCCAAACTATGTAATATCCACAGTTGAAAAAGGGCTCGGTATGAATACTCTATAATCAAAATCCGATGTCC
>DNUB01000121.1:0-1680 GCA_003508605.1 Oscillospiraceae bacterium
CCTACTTTTGATAGCCGCCTGTGCAGCGGCAAGTCTTGCAATAGGCACACGGAAGGGTGAGCATGAAACATAGTCAAGACCAATCTGGTGGCAGAACTCTACGGAAGTGGGATCGCCGCCATGTTCGCCGCAAATGCCGACATGCATTTCGGGACGAACGCCCTTGCCCAGCTTGATAGCCATTTCCATCAGCTTGCCCACGCCTGTCTGGTCGAGCTTTGCAAAGGGATCGTTTTCGAAGATCTTAGCGTCATAGTAAGCGTTAAGGAACTTGCCTGCGTCGTCACGGGAGAAGCCATAAGTCATCTGCGTAAGGTCGTTGGTGCCGAAGCAGAAGAACTCGGCTTCCTTAGCGATTTCATCGGCGGTAAGAGCAGCACGGGGAATCTCGATCATAGTGCCAACCTCATATTTAAGGTCAGAGCCTGCATTCTTGATTTCCTCGTCGGCAACCGCAACAACCACGTCCTTAACATACTTTAATTCCTTGATTTCGCCAACCAAAGGAATCATAATCTCGGGAACTATGTTCCAGTCGGGATGTGCCTTCTTAACATTAAGAGCTGCACGGATAACGGCTCTTGTCTGCATTTTTGCAATTTCGGGATAGGTTACCGCAAGACGGCAGCCTCTGTGACCCATCATGGGGTTGAACTCATGGAGGGAGGTGATGATATTCTTGATAGTTTCAACAGACTTGCCCTGAGCCTCTGCAAGCTTCTCAATATCAGCCTCTTCGGTGGGAACGAACTCATGTAGAGGAGGATCGAGGAAACGAATTGTAACGGGGTTGCCTTCAAGAGCTTCGTAAAGCTTTTCAAAGTCGCCCTGCTGATAAGGAAGGATCTTGTTAAGAGCAGCTTCTCTTTCCTCAACCGTATCGGAACAGATCATCTCGCGGAATGCAGCAATTCTGTCAGCCTCAAAGAACATATGCTCTGTGCGGCAAAGACCGATGCCCTCTGCGCCCAGCTCTCTTGCCTTCTTGGCGTCTGCGGGAGTGTCCGCATTGGTTCTTACCTTAAGTCTTCTGTACTTGTCAGCCCATTCCATAATTTTGCCGAACTCGCCTGCAATGGTAGCGTCAACGGTTTCGATTACGCCGTCGTAAATATTGCCTGTGGAACCGTCAATGGAGATCCAATCTCCCTCGTGAAATTCCTTGCCTGCGAGAGTGAACTTTTTGTTCTCCTCGTCCATGGCGATTTCGGAGCAGCCCGATACACAGCAAGTACCCATACCGCGGGCAACAACGGCCGCATGAGAGGTCATACCGCCTCTTACGGTCAGAATACCCTGAGATGCCTTCATGCCTGTGATATCCTCGGGAGAGGTTTCAAGACGTACGAGAACGACTTTTTCTCCTCTTGCCTTCCATTCCTCGGCGTCCTCGGCGGTAAATACTATCTTGCCGCAGGCAGCCCCGGGAGATGCGCCCAGACCCTTTCCTATGGGTGTGGCTGCCTTCAGAGCCTTAGCGTCAAACTGAGGGTGAAGAAGTGTGTCAAGGTTACGGGGATCGATCATGGCAACGGCTTCCTGCTCGGTTCTCATTCCCTCGTCGACCAAATCGCAGGCAATTTTGAGAGCAGCCTGAGCGGTTCTCTTACCGTTACGGGTCTGAAGCATATAAAGCTTGCCGTGTTCTACGGTGAACTCCATATCCTGCATATCTCTGTA
>DNUB01000121.1:1962-2546 GCA_003508605.1 Oscillospiraceae bacterium
GTGAACTCCATATCCTGCATATCTCTGTAGTGCTTTTCAAGTGTGGAGCAAACGTCAACGAACTGCTTGAATGCTTCGGGGAACTTTTGCTCCATTTCGTTAATGTGCATAGGAGTACGAACGCCTGCAACAACGTCCTCGCCCTGTGCGTTGGTGAGAAACTCGCCGAACAAGCCCTTTGCGCCTGTAGCGGGGTCGCGGGTGAATGCAACGCCCGTGCCGCAGTCGTCGCCCATATTGCCGAATGCCATGGACTGTACGTTTACGGCAGTACCCCAAGAATAGGGGATATCGTTGTCACGGCGGTAAACGTTGGCTCTGGGGTTGTCCCAAGAACGGAATACTGCCTTAACTGCGCCCATAAGCTGTTCCTTGGGATCGGTGGGGAAGTCCTCTCCGATTTTTGACTTGTACTCAGCCTTAAATTGAGAAGCAAGCTCCTTAAGATCGTCGGCGGTAAGCTCAACGTCCTGCTTAACGCCTTTTTCTTCCTTCATCTTGTCGATGAGCTGCTCAAAATATTTCTTTCCGACTTCCATAACTACGTCGGAGTACATCTGAATAAATCTTCTGTAGCAGTCCCA
>DNUB01000121.1:2816-5617 GCA_003508605.1 Oscillospiraceae bacterium
TCTGTAGCAGTCCCAAGCCCAGCGGGGGTTGCCGGACTTATCAGCCATAACCTGCACAACGTCCTCGTTAAGACCGAGGTTAAGAATGGTATCCATCATACCGGGCATGGAAGCTCTTGCACCGGAGCGTACGGAAACAAGAAGGGGATTTTCCTTATCGCCGAACTTCTTTCCTACAATGCCTTCCATTTTTACGATATACTCGTTGATTTCAGCCTGAATTTCATCGCTTATCTGTCGGCCGTCTTCATAATACTGTGTACAAGCCTCTGTAGTGATGGTGAAGCCCTGAGGTACGGGAAGACCGATGTTGGTCATTTCCGCAAGGTTCGCACCCTTTCCGCCCAAAAGCTCTCTCATGTCAGCATTGCCCTCTGAGAAAAGATAACAATACTTTTTAGCCATTTAAAAATCCTCCTAAAAGTGAATTGTTTTTATATCGGCTTGTCCCCGTCAATAAACAAGTATCTCAGACCTATCCACAGGACCTGCCAATTATAACATTATTATTATAACAGAACCCCGGAGAAATTTCCACTGTTTTTTGAAAAAAACTGTAAAAAATTTACTTTATTTTTTTGGTGCTTATAGCAAAAGGGGCAAGAACCTGTCCGCATAGGAATCGGCACACATCTTTTCGGCATATTTTACCGATGACTGGGTTAAATTTTCTTTACTTGCGGCAGCAAGCCTGTGAAAATTTGCTTGTCCTCGGCAAAATCCGCTCGAACCCGCCCGCCGTTCTTATGCGGACAGGTTCTTAATTAGGCTTGCCGAATAGCTTTTTGCGGCATCGGGAAGAACTTTATCCAAAAGGGCATAAAAAATCTCTGTCGGTTTTCCGAAAGCGGGCTGCAATCTGTGCCCGAACCTTTAATAATAAACAAAAAAATTTCCCCCCTCCCCTTGACAAATCCCGAAAGCTCTGCTATAATACTAAGGCTGACAACAAAAAATAGTTTACAGGCGGTAAGCGGAAATGCCCAAGGATTTAAAAACAGTTGAATATTATGACACATACAGCCCTTTATTGACCGAAAGACAAAGGGAAGCTATGGAAATGTACTATTACTCCGATCTTTCTTTAACGGAGATCGCTCAGGAAACGGGAGTTACGCGCCAGGCTGCCTTTAATACAATAAAAAAAAGCGAATTAAGGCTGTGTGAGCTTGAAAACGCTATGAAACTGATGGAAAAAAGGAAAAAGGCGGAAAAAAATCTTGATCTGTTAAAGCCGCTTCTTAATGATAAAAAGCAGGGAGAAAAGCTTATTGAGGAAATAAGGGAGCTTTTTAATTAAGGTTTAATTAAGGCAACGCCTTAAGAAGATCAACGTAATGCAAGGGAGTATTAAATGGCATTTGAAGGTTTGTCCGATAAGCTTTCCAAGGTATTTAAAAACCTGAAAAATCACGGAAAGCTAAGCGAAAAGGATGTTAAGGAGGCTATGCGCGAGGTTCGCATGGCTCTTTTGGAGGCCGACGTAAGCTATAAGGTGGTTAAGGACTTTGTGGCTAAGGTCACCGAAAGGGCGGTAGGCTCGGAGGTTATGAACAGCCTTACTCCTGCCCAGCAGGTTATCGACATCGTTCATGACGAATTGAAAATTCTTATGGGAAATACCTCTCAAAAGATAGATTTTCCCTCCAAGCCCCCATGTGTAATTATGATGTGCGGCTTGCAGGGCGCAGGTAAAACCACCCATTCCGCAAAGCTTGCCAAGTACCTTAAGGGCATGAACCGTCGTCCCATGCTCGCAGCCTGCGACATTTACCGTCCCGCCGCCATCGACCAGCTTAAAATAGTAGGCGAAAAGGCGGGGGCAAGGGTTTTTGAAATGGGACAGACCGACCCTGTTGTAATTGCCAAGGAAAGCGTAAAATTTGCCCGTGACAACGGTTACGACGTGGTTATATTGGATACGGCGGGCAGACTTCATATAGATGAGCAGCTTATGGAGGAGCTGAAGAACATCGCCGCAGAGGTTCACCCCAGCGAAATCCTGCTCACGGTTGACTCTATGACGGGTCAGGACGCAGTCAATGTGGCTAAGGCGTTTAACGAAGCTTTGGAGATCACGGGCGTTGTGCTGACCAAGCTCGACGGCGATACAAGAGGCGGCGCCGCCCTGTCCGTTCTGGCGGTTACGGGAAAGCCCGTTAAATTTGCGGGGGTAGGGGAAAAGATAGACGATCTGGAGCCCTTCCACCCCGACAGAATGGCAGACCGCATTTTGGGAATGGGCGATGTGCTTTCCCTTATCGAAAAGGCGAAATCCGCCGTTGACGAGAAGGAAACAATGCGTCTTGCAAAGAAAATGCAGGAAAACAAGTTCGATATGAACGACCTTTTGGCACAGTTCACTCAGATAGAGAAAATGGGCAGCATCAGCTCCATTATAAAAATGCTTCCCGGCGCAAATAAGATAAACGAGGAAGACATTGACGAGATGAAAATGGTTCATACAAAGGCCATTATTTACTCAATGACAAAAAAAGAGCGAGAAAAGCCCTCTATTATTGACGCCAAGCGCAAAAGGAGAATTGCGGCAGGCTGCGGTCTTAAGGTGGAGGACGTAAACGCTTTGCTAAAGCAGTTTGATATGATGCAGAAGATGATGAAGCAGATGACGTCCAAAAACGGAAAACGCCGATTGCCGAGAATCCCCATGGGATTTTAGAACAATTCGCTATACGCACTGAACGTGTGATATATAAATCAAAAAACAACATACTATATTTGGAGGAAACAAAAATGGCAGTAAAAATCAGACTCAGAAGAATGGGCGCAAAGAAGGCTCC
>DNUB01000216.1:0-5906 GCA_003508605.1 Oscillospiraceae bacterium
TTTCAATCAAGAATTAGTATTAATTATCTTTTACCGTTTTGTTTGTCTATTAACAATTTAGAGGCTTCCTTTAAATAAAAGCTCGCACCTTTCGCCTATCTTATATTCTGAAAAATAGCGTTCCTCAAGCGGAATCCACTTTTTCCGAAACATTTCAAGACTTGCGGCATCCCTGTTTTCAATACGTTTTAACTGTTCCTCCCGGGAAACGGTCAGAAAAATATGCAGATCGTAATAATCCCACAAGGCAGGGTGACAGCTGTAAGTTCCTTCAATAACCGTAACGGCATTGGGCATAACCGTCACCGGCTCGGAAAGCGACATACTGCGGCAGTCAAAGGGACGATAAGAAAAAGGTTTTCCTGCTTTCAGAGGCTTTAATACCTCCGTAAGAAAACGCTCTCTGTCCACATTGCCGCCTGCTTCTTCATACCGCTCCCTTGTTCGCTGCCCCGGACGCAGAAAAAAATCGTCCATATGTATTACATTACAGGAAAGCTCTTTTTTCAGTTTTTCCGCAGCGGTAGTTTTTCCCGACGCACAGCGGCCGTCGACGGCAACCAGTATTTGCTCCTTGTTCTCACCCAAAAGGCGGATCTCCCCGATAATGCGTTCCGTCATGACTGCGGCGTTTGCGACGGTTTCTTCTTTGAAAAAGGCACCAGCTTGGCCTTATCAAGGGCAATCATAATCGCAGGAACAAGAATCAGCTGTAAAATAATACCGGGAACGGCATTGAACAATGCGCCCGCCATAAACATTTTAAAGGTAAACGCCGTTTCGCCTATGCCTAAAATTGCCGCCTGCACCACGCCCCACACCACTCTGCCCGAAACCATGGCAATAAGCATACTGCGGTAAAGAGAAAATATGCATTTCCATTTTGACCGTCCGTAAAGCAAGCCTACTATCAAACCGTAGGCTGCCAGCTCAAACGCCATGGAAACGGCATTGGGCATAGGAGGCATTCTAAAAAGCAGATTCCTCAGCAAAGGCATCACAAGACCCACTGCGCCGCCATAACGCCAGCCGCAGATAAGTCCGCACAGCAGCACGGGTATGTGCATGGGGAGCAGCATATTGCCGATTTGCTGAATTTGTCCTGTCAAAAAGGGCAATACTATTCCGATTGCAAGAAGCATTCCCGATAAAATTAAATTTTTAATGTGTTTATTCATTTGCCACCAATCCTGTTCTATCCTAACTATAATTATATAAATTATATATGCGTCCTCACAGAGCTGACGGAATCAAATCTCCCCGTTATTGTGAGAAATACACCGTATCTCATCTGTAAATAACGAATATTCCGTCGGCGTAAAAAATCCCGACCTGCATTATCCGCACCTTATACATATGAGACGGTATAAAGCAGGGGAGGTGATTTTGAACCTGTACCTACATTCCGATCATTGAAGAAAACTCTTTCATCATCTCGGAAATTTTTATTTGCTGAGGACATACCTTTTCACAGCTTCGGCAACCGACGCAGCTTGCAGGACGTTTTTCCGCAGGCATACTGCTCACCGCCATAGGAGCGATAAATCCCCCTCCTGTGATCTTATGCTCGTTGTACAGTGCCACAAGCTCGGGAATAGGCAGATCCTTGGGACAATGGGAGGTGCAGTAATGACACGCCGTGCAGGGCAGCCCTCCCTTGCGGGTTTCCTCATCTGCAAAGGCAGCGATCCGTTCAAACTCCTCCCCGCTCAGCGGCTTATCCTCCTGCCATGTGGCAATATTGGCCTTAACCTGCTCTAAATCGGACATACCCGAAAGCACCATTGTAACGCCGGGAATTGCCTGCAAAAAACGAAATGCCCATGCGGGAACTGATTCATCGGGGCGCATTTCTTTCAGCTTTTCCCTAACATCATCTGCCGCCTTCGCCAGCTTTCCGCCCCGCAGAGGTTCCATAACCCATACGGGAAGCCCCGCATTTCTTATCAACTCAACCTTTTCCTCTGCATTCTGAAAATGCCAATCCATATAGTTGACCTGCAGCTGGCAAAATTCCATATGCTTGCCGTAAGCGTCCAAAAACCGCTTAATGACCTCCGTGCTTCCATGGGCGGAAAAACCTAAGTGCCTGATTCTTCCCTTTTCCTTTTGTTCCAGAAGATAATCAAGAATACCGAACCTCGGATTTAAATAATCATCGATATTTCCCTCATACACATTGTGGAACAGATAAAAATCAAAGTAAGGCGTATGACATTTTTCAAGCTGCTTCTCGAAAATTTCTTTTACCTTTGGCATATTGGAATTGTCATATCCGGGGAATTTGCTCGCAAGATAATATGTATCCCTCGGATACTTTGAAAGATACTTGCCCGCCGCAAGCTCGGAATTTCCGTTATGATAGCCCCAGGCGGTATCAAAATAATTAACGCCGTTTTTATAGGCATAATCGATTATTTCTGCAGCCGCCGCTTCATCGATCGCTCCGTCGTCGCCGCCGATAACGGGCAGTCTCATCATGCCAAGTCCGAGACCCGACAGCTTAATATTCTGAAAATCTCTGTAAATCATCCGATAATCCTCCTTTAACGTAACCCTTTGTATTGCTCGTCGCTTACTTCTTCAAGCCATTCATTGCTGCCGTTCTCTCCCGGCACTTCAACTGCAAGATGTGAAAACCAGCTGTCGGGAGCCGCACCATGCCAATGCTTTACTCCGACGGGTATATTGACCACATCTCCGGGATTAAGCTCCCGGGCTTCCTTTCCCCATTCCTGATAATATCCTCTTCCCGCAACGCATACAAGTATTTGTCCGCCGCCCTTATCCGCCCTATGAATATGCCAATTATTGCGGCAGGACGGCTCAAAGGTAACATTATAAATACCCACCTGCTCTGTGGAAATAGGCTCAAGGTAGCTCTGCCCGATAAAATACCTTGCAAAGCCGTCATTGGGTGCGCCTATGGGAAATATCATGCTTGCAGCGTGCTTTTCCCTTGCGTCATCGGTTTGAGCCTTTTCGTTCCATACCTCCTTGGCAAGCCGAAAAACCGCCCAAGCCTTAGGCCAGCCGCAGTAAAATGCGGCGTGAGTAACAATCTCTGCAATTTCCTCCCCGGTGATTCCGTTCTTTTTCGCTTCCTGCAAATGAAATGTCAGCGAGGAATCGGTGAGTCCCTGCGCCATAAGGGACACCACCGTCACAAGGCTGCGATCCCTGAGGGAAAGCTTTTCCTCTCTTGACCACACTTCCCCAAACAGAACATCGTCGTTCAGCTCTGCAAATTTCGGTGCAAAATTCCCAAGCTGATTTCTTCCTGCCGTCTGTTTAACTGCCATTCTTGCGTCCTCCTGTTTATTTTATTTTCTGATCTCCCGTTGACCAAACATGGTTTTCCTTAGCAAATGCGGCCGTATTTTGTGCCATAACGCCTACTAACGGATGAGGGACATAGCATTCCTCAAGATAAGCGATTTCTTCCCCTGTCAGGGTAAGATCAACCGACCCCGTCATACCGTCCACATGACTGCATTTTGTTGCTCCCACAACGGGAGAAGCAGCCTTTGTCAGCAGCCAAGCAAGTGAAATTTCCGTCATTGTGACTCCTCTTTTGTCGGCAAGCTCAACGGTACGCTCTAAAATGACCTCGTCCTGCTTGGCATAACCGCCGTATTTTAGTTTTGCGTAGCCGTCTTCGGCAAGCCTCTTCGAGGATTCGCCGGGACGCTTGGAAAGTCTGCCGCCCGCAAGCGCGCTGTAGGGAGTCATGGCAATATTGTCCGCTTGGCATAATCCGACCATTTCCCTTTCTTCCTCACGGAAAACAAGATTATAGTGTCCCTGAACGGACACAAATTTTGCGAAGCCCTCTTTTTCCGCCAGAGCGTTCGCTTTTGCAAGCTGCCATGCAAAACAGTTTGATATCCCTATATATCGGGTTTTTCCCGCCTTTACCATTCGGTTTAAACCGTCCATAATATCATATAATGGAGTATTATAATCCCACATATGATAAATATATAAATCTAAATAATCTGTACCGAGATTTTCAAGGCTTTTGTTTATCATATTTTCAATGTGTTTTTGACCGCTTGTTCCCGATTCGATTTCTTCATTTGAGCGAGGGAGAAATTTGATTGCTATTACAACCTCGTCACGCTTTGCAAAATCATGCAGGGCTTTTCCCAAATACTGCTCGCTTGTGCCGCTTTGATAGGCAATTGCCGTATCAAAAAAGTTAATCCCCTTTTCAAGACCGCAGCGGATAATTTTCCGTGACCGCTCCTCGTCCAAAGTCCATGAATGCTGTCCCCTTGCAGGGTCGCCAAATCCCATACAGCCCATACAAATGCGGGATACCGTTAAATCCGCATTTCCAAGCTTGATATATTTCATCTTATTCACCTTAAAATGACTTATTGTGTTTATTGTAAGATTATAAGCTATTTTTATCTAAATAGCAAATACCTATTATGCATTACATAATATACTTGACAAGCATAATAGCACTTAGTATAATAATTGGTACAAATTCCTTTTTAAATTTGGATATTTACGTCAGTTTAAAATGGGATTGGATTAAAGCGTTTTCTGCGGCAAAAACATACGGCTGTCTGTAATTCATTCAAAGAAAGGAGATACTTGCATGAATTTTGAAAAAATTGATTGCGGCAATGGGATAATTGCTGTTGTCTCAGGTGAAGGAAAGGTGATTACCGATGTGGATTCCGCACTTGATTTACTAATATCCGCTAAATACAATGTTGGCACAAAATATATCGTCGTGGATAAAAAGTATGTTATTGAGGATTTCTTTGTTTTAAGCAGTGGTTTAGCAGGAGAAATTCTTCAAAAATATATCAATTATGAAGGGAAAATCGCAATATATGGCGATTATTCACGCTATACCAGCAAACCGCTGAAGGACTTCATCTATGAAAGCAACAAGGGGAAGGATGTATTCTTTGTTGCTACAAAGGAGGAAGCAATACAGAAAATAACCGCAAATATATAGCGAAAATTTCCCCGCATTTGTATAACTGCTCATTAGCTTCAATCCTTGGGCAAACATTCTTATAATCGCATTTTATAAAATCCCTGCAAAAAGACTGTGTTTTATTATAGTTGCTTCTGTGCGCTGAACACAGTCTTTTCGCATATCTGTCCGCATTTTTATTTACAAGTCGGGCATATCTAAAAACTAAATCTTCGCTGTGTGTGACGGTTTTCAAGGAAAAAGCGCAGGAATACACGCATACTTCAAGGATTTCCGACAAATTATTTCGGCAGTCGTTCATACAAAATAATTCAAGGGTTATGCAAGGGAGCGGCAAGTAATAAATAAAGGACATTCGGCATATATTTTGAAAAAAAGGACAAGGCTGGTGCGATATGCTGAATTTGTTGAAGAAAAAGAAAACGGAAAAGGACAGAGAAAGGGAGGAGCTTCTGTCAGAGCTGGAAAAGCTTACGGAGCTGATAAAGGAAAACGAGCTTTTATTTAACCTTTCCGATGACAGCAATATGCTGGAGGCAATGATATACGAGCAAAAATCTTTACAGGCAAGGTACATATATCTGCTTGAAACGGCAAAAAAGAAGGGAGTTAAAATCGATTATATTGAAAGAATAAAATAGAAAAATGAACAATGTTCAAAATAAAGGAGCATCTATAAATGAACCTGTTAATGATTATTCTTGCCATATTGCTTTATTTGAAATATTTTCAAATCTGCGCCGGACAAAGAAAGCCCATAAGAACGATGGTAATCAATTCTCTGGCGGGAGTAGTGCTGCTTATAGCGTTGTCCTTTGTGACAAGCCTCAGCGGAGAAGGGATAGGCATAAACTACACCACCGTAACGGTTTCTTCTCTTTTGGGGTTACCGGGAGTTATTATGCTTTATCTGATGTGTTTTTTGATATAATCAAAATCCGATGTC
>DNUB01000216.1:6196-7106 GCA_003508605.1 Oscillospiraceae bacterium
GAAACCCTGAGGGGCTTACGCCACGGATTTTTCATATATTCGGGACACTGCCCTTCATTGAACAAACGGCTTTGTTGATTGTGCACAATTTTCGATTAGCTTTTTGTATAAAATTAGTCTTTTTTCTGTTGAAATTTAAAAATATATATGATAGAATAATAATTGAGATTGGGGTTTTGCCGATTTCATCAAAAACCGACTTAAAGCAAATCTGCCCCAAGCTTCGGATTGGAGTTATTATGACTATCAATAATGTTAAGGAATTACTAAGCGCAACCGTATGCGCAGGTCAAACGCTGTTGTCTCAGGAAGTCGAAACCGCCTGCGGGTCTGATGATATGAGCGATGTTATGGCTTATATCAAAAAAAGAGCCGTGCTGTTGACGGGTGTATTGGATCCTCAGGTAATCCGAACCGCCAAAATGATGGATATTATATGCATTGTTTTTGTAAGAGGAAAAACGCCTAATGAGGAAATTTTAAAGGTGGCGGAGGAAATGAAAATAGTGGTTCTTTCCACAAACCTTAAAATGTTTCAGTCCTGCGGTATCCTCTATTCGGCAGGTTTATGCAACGACTCGGTAAGCGAAGACAAGAAATCCGATGAATAAGCAAGTTAATATATAATAATAACCCAAGTCTTTTGTTAGTGCGGCTTTGGGTTATTATTTTTTATCCTATTCATACCGAATTGTAGGCTTTGTCTGCAATTCGTTCCTGCGGAACTTCAGTGCCCGGGGCGGCAATGCCGCTTAAGAAGTACGTTCAATACAAATCCGCCAAAACCATTGATTTTGGCAGCCGCATTTTAAGGCGGCATCAAACAATAGACTCAATAGGCTTGTCTATTGTTTGATTAGAGATTAGGACCTATCTTAAAACTAAGCAATTTTGTGCAATTTCGCTAAAT
>DNUB01000216.1:7380-13225 GCA_003508605.1 Oscillospiraceae bacterium
ATTTTGTGCAATTTCGCTAAATGCATGGCAATTTCAAGGAAAAACCGCAGCGGATTCTTTGATTAAGAGAACCGTTTTTGGCAGAAATAGGGCATACCCTTTGTTTAAAAACCCTGATATTACCTTCCGTTTACTTTCTTTTCAGCGTGGTTCTGGCCTTTTTAACATCGGCCAGATCCTTGCTGAGCAGCTCCTCGACTCTTGTAAGCATTGAATCCACATATTCGTTTGTATTATTGCAAAGCTCGTTGTACTTTGTTTGTGCGTTGGTAAGAATCTGGGTAGCCTTTTCATTGGCTTGTCTGGTGATTTCCTGTTGCGATACAAGCTTCTTTGCGCTTTCCTCCGCCTTTCGAATAATTCGGTCCGCCTCCTGCTTAGCGTCGCTTATGATTATCTTGCGGTCGTTTACCAGCTTTTGCGCCTGCGTTATTTCGGCAGGCATACTCATTCTTATATCCTCGATCAAATCTCTTAATGCGTTTACGTCAACCATGCCTTTTTTTTGCGAAAAAGGCACCTGCATAGATTTATCAAGAATTTCGTCCATTGCTTCCAAAGCGTCGTCAATGTTCATTTTTAAATCCTTTCTATGGGCTTTTTATTTTAAATCAGTATTAAGAGAGCGGCTTGCAGCCTTAACTTTTCAGTGTTTCCTTATCGGTAAGCCGTCTTACTCCTTTTACTATATCCTCCACGATTCCGTGAGGAACATAGGAGGTTATATCGCCGCCAAATAATGCGATTTGCTTAACCATACTTGAGGACAGGAACGTACCGACAGCGTCGGCGCATAAAAACACCGTTTCCGCCTTATGGCACAAATCCTTGTTAACCAAAGCCATTTGAAATTCATACTCAAAATCCGACATTGCCCTTAAGCCCTTAATAATTACATCGGCATTTTTTTTATTGAAATAGTCTATCAAAAGTCCGTTGTCGCTGTCTACCTCAATGTTGGGCAAATCCTTTGTCACCCGCCTGATCATATTAACCCTTTCCTCAGCAGTAAAGCAGGTGGTCTTTAACGGATTGACCGAAACAAGCACTATCAGCTTATCAAAAAGCTTGGAGGCTCTTCGGATAATATCCAGATGTCCGCAGGTAACCGGATCGAAGCTTCCGGGATAAATGGCAGTTCTCATTGTCGGTTCTCCTCGCTGTCTGTGTCGGGCTGTGTGATTTCGGCTTCCGCCGTATCCTCTTCGTCTTTCTCCGATTTTCTGTAAGCGGTAAGGCTCACTCTGCCATGACGGTATATTTTGCTTACCGCAAAATCGCCGAAGCGTTGGGGCAGGATTGTTTCCTTTTCATGCTCACATATTATTATACCACTTTCCGTCATTTTTTCAACCAGCTGGGGCATAGATTTTTGAATCAGCTTGCGATTGTATGGCGGATCAAGTATGGCAATATCAAATTTTTCCTTGGTAGAACGCAGAAAAGCGTTATTTGCCATATTGCAGACAGCAGCGTTGGCTTCAAGCCCCGTATGCCTTAAATTATCTTTAATAATCTTAATTGATTCAGCCGAGCTGTCAACAAAAACAGCCTTTTTTGCCCCTCTTGAAAGTGCCTCAATGCCAAGCTGCCCCGAGCCTGAAAACAGATCCAGAACAACGGCGTCTTCGATTTCAAATTGCACGATACTGAAAATCGCTTCCTTGACCCCCTCGATAGTAGGTCGAACGTCAAGTCCGGGCAATGTTTTTAACCGCCTGCCCTTGGCGGTACCTGTAATTACTCTCACTAAAATGTCTCCTGAATAAACAAATATAATTCCTCGGCAACCTCTTTGTTAAGCTTGGCGGTTTGTGCAAGCTGCAAGGGGGTCGCCTCCTTTATGGCCTTTTTAGTTTTAAACTCCTTAAGCAGCGCCATAGCCTTTGCCTCGCCAACGCCTTTAACACGCGTAAGCTCCAGCTCGTATTGCTTTTTCCTGTGACGGCTTCTCTGGTAGTTTATGGAAAAGCGGTGAACCTCGTCCTGTATTTTTGTAAGAAGAGCGAAAACGCTTTTGTTGGCGTTTACCTGTATTTCGCCGCCCTCCTTGGCAATGGCTCTCGTGCGGTGCTTTTCGTCCTTCACAAGTCCGTACAGGCTGACCTCGATGCCCATTCTGTCCAACACCTCTTTGACAGCGGCGACATGACCCTTGCCGCCGTCAAGAAGAATCAGGTCGGGCAGCGGAGAAAAGCCCTCGTCGCCGTCTAAATAACGCTGCATACGGCGTTCTATAACCTCCTGCATACAGGCATAGTCATCGATTCCCTCAACATATTTTATATTGAATTTTTTGTAGCCCTGCTTAAAGGGTCGGCCGTTTTTGAATACCACCATACCGGCCACACGGGTTTCCTCGCCCATATTCGAGATATCGTAGCTTTCGATGGTTTCGGGGGTTCTTGAAAGACCTAAAATATTTTTCAGATCCTCAAGAGCGGCAATCTCCTTGGCAGTTCTCCCCACCTTTAAGGATAAATATTCCTCGGCGTTGCTTTTTGCCAGGGTAACTTGAGTAAGACCCTCGCCCCTCTTTGGGTTTACAAGGGAGATCTTATGCTTGAACCTGTCGCTAAAGTAGCTTTCCAAAAGCTCCCTGCCATCGATTTCCATATCAAGGTAAACTTCCTTGGGCATCTCCGATTTTCCCGAGTAATACTCAACCAAAAAATCCTCTCTCGTCTGACTGCTGTCGCTTTCGTCGCCTATAAAGAAATTTTCCTTGTCAATAATTCTGCCGCCTCGGTATTTTACCACCGCAACACTGCACTTATCCATATTTACCGCCGCCGCCACCACGTCAAAATCGGTGGTTTTTGAAGAATAAATATGCTGGGTCATTTCCGCATTTTTAATGGAATTTATTTTATCCCGAATTTGCGCCGCCTTTTCAAACTCAAGCCTTTCAGCGTATTCCTCCATCTCCCTTGTAAGACGTTCAATACTCTCCTTACTGCCGTTTTTGATGTAGCTTATGGCTTGATGAACGCTGTTCAAATACTCTTCCTTGGGTATTTTACCCCTGCATACGCCCATACATCTTCCGATATGAAGATTAAGGCAGGGACGCTCCTTTCCGAAGTCGCGGGGAAATTTCCTGCTGCAGGTAGGCAGCATAAAAATGCGGTTGGCTTCCTCAACGGCTTGCTTTACGGTATAACCTTGTGTGTAGGGACCGATATACTGCGCATTTTTATCGTCCGTTTGCAGCGCATAGGTTATTTTCGGGTATTCGTCACCCGAAATTTTCACATAGTTGTAGCCCTTGTCGTCCTTTAAAAGAATATTGTACTTTGGAGAATGCAGCTTTATCAGATTGGCTTCAAGCACCAGTGCGTCCAATTCGGTGGGGGTGACTATAAAGTCGAAATCATAAATATTCTGCACTAAACGGTAGGTCTTGGCATTGTGGCTTTCAACGGCACGAAAATAACTTGTGACACGGTTTTTAAGTGCCTTTGCCTTACCTATATAAATTATTTTGCCGCCGCTGTCCTTCATCTGATACACTCCCGGAGTAAGGGGCAGCTTATTGGCTTTCTCACGCAGGAAATCTAATCTGTCGTTCATTTGATAAATAAGCGGGATAATTTCATACAATACCTTATAAATTCTATATACGAATTTATAAAGTATTGTATTGTTTTTCCCTGTATAAAAAGTTTTTATCTTACCGTACTTCCGTTAGGTACTTCGCTGTCTACCGTCAAAAGCTTTACACTGTCGCCGCAGTCGCAGGAAAGTATCATTCCTTCGCTTAACTCGCCGCAAAGCTTGGCGGGAGTGAGGTTGGCGACAAAAACAATCTTTTTGCCTATCAGATCCTCAGGCTTATACCATTTTGCAATGCCCGAAACTATTTGTCTGCCGTTTCTTCCGTCGTCTAACCGAAGCTTAAGCAGCTTGACGGATTTAGCCACTTTTTCGCAGGCGACGACCTGTGCCGTTCTCAGCTTGACCTGTGCAAACCGGTCTATGGAAATAAGACCCGCCTTATCCAGATCCTCGTCCTCAGCTCTTTCGGCGTTTTGTTCCTCCTTTTGAGGAGCAATTACCGAGTTAAGATATTCGATTTCCGAGACGACATCAAGGCGGGGGAATAAGACATCACCCTTTTTAACGGTAACGCAGGCGGGGAGTACTCCGAAAACAGACAGCTTTTCAAAGGAAATATCCTCCTTTGAAGCTCCTATCTGTTCCAAAGCCTTGGGCATCATTGCGGGCATAAAGGGTGTGAGCAGTGCGGTGCAAATCCTTATCGTTTCAAGCAGATTGTACAGAACAGAGGCGAGCCTTGCCCTTTTTGCCGGGTCTTTTGCAAGAATCCAAGGCGCAGTTTCGTCAATATACTTGTTAGCTCTTGAAACCACGTTCATAATCTCGGTAAGGGCGGAAGAAAGCTTGGTTTCATCCACCAGGGAGGTAACCGCAGGTGTCAGCCTTACCGCCATTTTCTTCAGATCGGCGTCAAATTCGCCCTCCTCACGCTCGGCGGGAAGCGTTCCGTCAAAATATTTTACAACCATTGCAACGGTTCTTGAAACAAGGTTGCCCAAATCATTGGCAAGGTCGGAATTGATGCGGTTTATCATAATTTCGTTGGAGTAGTCGCTGTCCGAGCCGAAGGGCATTTCACGGAGAATATGGTAGCGTATGGAGTCCACGCCGTATCTTTCGCCCAAAACAAAGGGATCTACCACATTTCCTATGGATTTGCTCATCTTAACGCCGTTAAAGTTAATATATCCGTGTACCGAAAGCTTTTTGGGCAGCGGAAGATCGAGAGCCATAAGCATTGCGGGCCAGATAAGGGCGTGAAATCTCATAATGTCCTTGGCAACCATATGCACGTCGGCGGGCCAAAACTCCTTCATATCGTCATACTTATCGTTTTCATAGCCCAAAGCGGTAATGTAGTTGGAAAGTGCGTCTATCCACACATAGGCGATATGCTTTTCGTCAAAGGGCAGCTTAACTCCCCAAGTAAATGATGTTCGGGAAACGCATACGTCTTCAAGACCGGGTTTAATAAAGTTGTTGACCAATTCCTTAGCCCTCCACTCCGGCTGAACAAAGTCGGTTTCGGTAAGCAGCTTTTCAAGCTTTTCGGAAAATGCGGAAAGCTTAAAGAAGTAGGCCTCCTCGGTAGCCTCCTTGACCTCTCTGTGACATTCGGGGCATTTTCCGTTTTCGTCAAGCTGTGATTCGGTCCAAAAGCTTTCGCAGGGAGTGCAGTATTTTCCCTTGTACTCGCTTTTATACAAGTAGCCTTTATTAAGCAGAGTCTGATAGATTTTTTGAACCGCCGTTTCATGATAATCGTCAGTGGTTCTGATAAAACGGTCGTAATCCACATTAACATATTTCCAAAGCTTTTGAAATTTGCCTGCAATCTCATCAACATACTGCTTGGGCGTCACTCCCGCTTCCTTGGCCTTCTGCTGAATTTTTTGACCGTGCTCGTCCGTACCCGTAAGGAACATTACCTTACAGCCCTCCATTCTTTTAAAGCGGGCGATGGCATCGCAGGCAACGGTAGTGTATAAATGTCCTATATGCGGAGCGGCACTGGGGTAATAAATGGGTGTGGTTATATAAAATGTCTTATTCTCTTTCATAATGTATCACGTCTTTCTGTATTTTTTTAATCCGGGGGTTTCCGAGTGCTGAGGAAGATATAAGTGTCACATTCGTTTCCCCAAACACATTCGTTCCTTTAAAAAAATATATACTACAGTATATTTCGATGTGCTAAAGGCTTTTTTAAATATCATATTCTCCGCCTCCTTCTGAAACGTGTTATTACATTATACCACCTTTTATATTTTTTGGCAATATGACA
>DNUB01000192.1:0-1382 GCA_003508605.1 Oscillospiraceae bacterium
TTCTCAGAGTTTTTCGACAAGCTGGCATACCCGAAACGGGTATGTGTCAATCTTCCTCCTCCAGCGTTTCGATTTCCTTCAGAATATCCTTTTTTCTCTCAAAGAACAGCATATCCTTATTGTGCTTAAAGTATTCGTCACAGCCGTATTTACCGATAAAATGAGCGCAGTAGCTGCTTATCGTAAGCTCCGTTACCAGAATCAGCAGCTCCTGACTTCCTTCGCCAAAGGCCCCCTCGCAGAATTTAAATATATTTGAAAGATTTTCCCCGGTTTCGGCTGCTTTTTTGGAGAGCACTTTTTTCCGCTTGTCAAAATCCGATTTTAACAGCTTAAAGGCAGCGTCCGAGGCAGTTATTTCCTTTTTCGCCAGCTCCTCCGACTGTTGGTTTAAGTATGTTATTGTAAGATTAAGTATATATTGGCGGTCGTCGGACAGCTTACCCGCCATTTTGCCGGTTTTGATTTCTTTTTCTTTGGCTTCAATCTGTCTCATTACGGAAATATCGGGATTCGGGTCAAGGGTAAGGTCGTATTTTATCAGCTTCAGGCATTCCATAAGCTCGGAGACTGCGCCGTCCAAGCCGAATATATCACGTGTTTTTCCGATGACGCCGTCTATGATCAAGCCTAAAAGCGACAGCCTTTCATCGAACTTAGCGGCTTTGGCCCTCTCCGTTATCTCGCTTCCCGCCTTGCCCTCCATTATTTTGTCCACCTGATAGTCCGACTGATATTTTCTGAACAAATCGTAGTATACCGCAAAGCTCTTTGCTATCTTTTTATTCTGCAAATATTGCGAAACAAGCTGCTCGGTAACGGGAAATCCCTTTTCCTCATACAGCTTTATCATATCCGAAAGGTCGCTCCAGCCCCTGGCGGTGACAAAGCTTTTTCCGTCCACTGTGGTTTCTATCTTGTAAAAGTCAGCCTTTTTGATATCCAAATATGTAGTAACGGCGGGGTGAGTGCTTTTAGCGTAAGCATACTCCTTCCATACCTCGTAATCGGCTTCAACGTCTATTCGCTTTAATCTGTCCCATGTTACTATGTCAAATTCACGAACGGAATTGTTGTATTCGGGGGGATTTCCTGCGGTAACCACTATCCAGTCCCTTGGAACGGAGTGTCTTCCGAAGGTTTTGTACTGCAAAAACTGCAGCATGGCGGGGGCAAGGGTTTCGGAAACGCAGTTTATTTCATCAAGAAATAAGATTCCCTCTTTAACGTCGGTGTATTCGATAATGTCATAAACCGAAGATATAATCTCGCTCATGGTATATTCGCTGACGCTGTATTCCTCACCGCCGTAGGTTTTTTTCACTATAAAGGGCAGACCCAAGGCCGACTGCCTTGTATGGTGGGTCATGGAATAGCTCACC
>DNUB01000192.1:1670-2639 GCA_003508605.1 Oscillospiraceae bacterium
GGTGGGTCATGGAATAGCTCACCAAGCCGATCTGCAGCTCCTGCGCGATTTGCTCCATAATTGCGGTTTTGCCTATGCCCGGCGCGCCCATAAGAAAAATCGGACGCTGCCTTTCAACGGGTATCACAGGGTTTCCGAACCTATCCTTTGTGAGATAGGCCGAGACGGCGTTTTTAATATCTTCCTTTGCCTGCTTGATATTCATATTGCTTTTTCCTTTCTGTAAACGGCGCTGACAAATCCGCAAATATTTTTTAAGCTGATTTACTTTTTATCCTAAAGAAATTCTAAATTAACTTATGATTTATTTTATTGAGTTGGCAGTATTTTTCCGCATAGGAGCCTTCAGGCAGCAAAACGGTAAGCCTGCGGCAGCCGTGAAAGGGATTGTCGGGCATGGCGGAATCGGCTATTTTTTGAACGGAGCACGGAAGCTCAAGGGTTTCCAGATTTGCACAGAAGTAAAATACCGATTCGGCTATTTCCAACACGCCCTCGCAAAGCCTGACCGATTTCAGCTCACGGCAGCCGTAAAATGCCACTGCCCCTATTTTCTTTATGCTCCCGCCTATAATTATATCCTCTATTCCTGTAATGTCAAGCATACCCTTGCTTATTTCGGTGAGCCCCTTGGGAATATTGACCTGCTTTAAAGCCTCGCACTTAAAAAAAGCAAACTCGCCTATTTTAACAACGGTATCGGGCAGGGTTACTCTGACAATGGCCTTTCTCAGGCTTCGCTGTTCCTTCCTTATCCCCTTGGCGTCGGGAGAAAAGGCATACCCGCCTATTTCCGTAACGGTATCGTCCCCGATTTTTTCGGGAACAACAACCTCTGTGCGGTTTCCTTTATAACCCTCTATAATTATTGTGCCGTCCTCCCTCCTTTGAAATTTCCAAAGCTTTTTCAGCTCGGAAAGGGAATCGGGGTCGGCGTTAAGCTCACGCATAAGCTTTTTCTCCGCCTTT
>DNUB01000192.1:2920-14157 GCA_003508605.1 Oscillospiraceae bacterium
CGCATAAGCTTTTTCTCCGCCTTTTCCCGCTCCGCTTTAAGGTCGGCGGTGCGGTTCTTAAACTCAAGCAGCCATGCCGTGCTTTCGGTTTTACCGCTGTCCGCAGCGTACCGTATCATCTCATCCCGCTTGCGGGGCAGCTTCAGCCAGCCTTCCTCCGCAGCTATGGCAAGGCAGGAGACCGCCTCTTTATCGATCAGCTTTTTCAGTATCCTTGTTTGGTTCATGCTCCCTTTGTCAAAATGCTCAAGAATGAACCTGAAGCCTTGGGGAGAAAGCACTCTTTCAAGATAGGTGCTGTAAAAGGTCATATTTCCCCTGATTTTTTCGTCCCCAAGCTCACCGGCTATCATACCGAATACTTTCAGAAACTCTTCGGGGTTCATATTATATGCAAAATTTGAAGCGTTTTTAAATATCCATCTTGATTTCTCGGGTATGCGTACTCCGTGATTTTTTAAGATTCTGTAAAAGGCTTCGTTGCCGTCCCGTATGGAGAAATACAATACCTTATATGAGGAAAACCCTGTTTTTTCGGTATTTTCGCAAAGATAATCAAGAATTTCAGCCCTTTTTGAAGCAGACAGCTTTTGTTTTCCCTTTATCGGGGCAAAGCTTTTGTCTGTTCCTTCAAGATTTCCCATTATCATCAGGGAAAAATCGGGCTTAAATTTACCCGACCTGCTGTATCTGTAAAAGGAAAAACCGCTTACTTCATCCAAATCATCGGCAGCCTCGTCCGGATAGCAAAAGCTTGCGCCGCATTCCACCAGGGCTTTTACCATATCGAGCCCCCTATACAGGCAGGCTATTCCCAAAGCATAAGCGGAAAATACGTCCCTGCCCGATTCCTTATAGACGCTTACGGCCTTTTCGGAGGTTTCCGAAATAACCGCCTGCTCCAGACTTCCCACCGTTTCATTTTCGTAAAGCACTACTTATCCTCCTTGTATGTAAACAAAATACCGTGCTCTTTACAATACTCCTCCGCATATGACCCTCTGACCACGACAGCGGAAGCACTGCTGCCCTCTAAAATATTATAATACATATTATCTATTTCCTTAAGGGTTTCGGGAAGAGTTATTGTTTTCAGACTTGCGCAGTGTGCCGCAGCCTGCTGTCCCATTTTTTCCACACCCTCGGGAACGGCAAGCTCCTTCAGCATATCGCAGTAAACAAAGGCAAATTCGCCTATTTCCCTGAGTCCGGTGGGGAGGGTGATGCTTTCGAGGGATCCGCACCTTGCAAAAGCTCTGCCGCCTATCTCCCTGACGCTGTCGGGGAGAGTTACCGATTTCAGCATAGCGCAGTCGTGAAAGGCCTCGTCGCATATTTTAACAATACCGTCGGGAAGTGTGATTTCGGTTATCGTTTTGCGAAAGGTGCTGTCCTTTACATTAAGTCTGCCCGCCCTTGGTGAAAACGCCATTCTGTTTATAACAGTCACTCTGCTTTTTCCTATTTTTTCGGGAACCTTGATAACAGTCTGCTTTCCCTTGTAGCCGGTTATGATAATTCCGCCGTCCTCTCCCTTTTTATAATTCCAGATTTTCTTTTGCATCATAACCGAATCGGGGGCGGCGTTTAATTCCCGTTGGGCTTTATTTTCCTCCTTTTCCTGTTCTGCCTTAAGATCGGCGGTGCTGTTTTTGAAATCCAGCAAAAAAGCCGCACATTCGGTCTTTTCGTTATCCACAGCATATTTTATCATTTCGTCCCGCTTTTTGGGCTGCTTTAACCAGCCGTTATTTACGGCGATTTCAAGGCAGGAAGCATTGTCAAGGTCGATAAGGGCTTTCATCAGTCCGCCTTTTTTCATTTTTGACTGATTAAAGCTTTCAAGAAGAAATTTAAAAAACTCGGGTCTTAAAAATCTGTCCTTGTGCAGCAGCCAGAACAACTCGGTAAAATGAAGCTTGCTGTTTTCGCTTACCTCGCCTATTTCCGCAATCAGCTGTTTAAGTATGGGGATAAATCTGTCGTCGCCGATAGTCCTCAGCATAATGCAATAATCGTACCATTCCTCCTGTGAGCCGCCATTAACGGCGATCTCCGCCCATTTTTCCGATACCCCGACGCCGTTTTTTTTCAATAAAGCCACCATCTCCCCCTCGTCTCCGAGAATGGCGAAAAACATAAAGACATCGGGCTTAAAGCCTGTTTGATCGGCGGTTTTAAAAAGATAATTCAGAATTAAAAGCCTTTCATTCAAGGGAAGAAGCTTTAACCCGTTACTGTTTCCCTCGCCGTAAACCTCTCTCATATATGAAAGGTTCAGATATTCTATCAGCGTAAGAAAATAATTTTCGGTTATAAACCGTTGGCTGTATGATAAAGGGTCGGCATCTTCTGCTGCGGCTTTTAAGCTTTTTCTTACCTGCCCGTCGTCAAAGCGGAAGCCCGCTCCGCCATTCACAAGGGTCTTCACCATTTCAAGCCCCCGAAAGCGGCAGGCAAAACCCAAAGCCCTTGCCGTAAACATCACCTTTCCCATTTCCTTAAAAGCCTTTGCCGCTTCGTCGGGGGTGAGGGAAAGCACGCATTTTTCAAGTGCCTTCGGTTTTTGCCACGGTTTTAAATCTGCGTAATTCATATATTCTCCTACTCAGCATATTCAAATTTTATCGCCTGTTTTTTGCAGTATTCTTCCGCATAGCTGCCCTTGGGACAGCGCACCGTAACGGACGAAAAGAGGTCTATGGGCTCAGCGTTGAGGTTAACGTTTTCGGCACGGTTTGAAAGCATTCTTTTTAAGCTTTCGGGAAGCTCCAAGGTTTTAAGGCTTTGGGTATTGCGAAACGCTCCTGCGCCTATTTCCTCCGCACCGCAGATTTTAACGCAGCCAAGACTCTTACAATGCGCAAAAGCGTATGCGCCTATTTTCTTAACGGATAAGGGAAGGGCAAGGGATTTTATCGAAACCGCCTGATAAAAAGCGGCGTCCTTTATTTCCTCCACCGTTTCGGGAATATTTATTTCTCTTAAGCAGGTCGTATCCGCAAAAGCCCCCGCTTCAATTATTTTTATGCCTTGAGGCAGTGTGATTTTTTTAATATTTCTGTGATTTCGCATTTGCTCGTAAGAGGCATAGGAGGTAACGATGCCTGCGCACAAGCCCGAGCCTCCCGCAAAAGCCCCCCTTCCTATTGCCGTAACGGGGCTTTTTCCTATTTTTTCGGGGACTGTGACCTCCGTATCGCTGCCCTTATAGTTGGTTATCACAAGTCCTCCATCCCCGTCCTTTTTATAGCTCCATAGCTTTTTCAGAGCCATAACCGAATCGGGAGCGGCATTCAGCTCTGCGAGCATTTTCTTTTCGGCTTTTTCCCTCTCTGCTGCAAAATCGGCGGTGCGGTTTTTGAAATCCAAAAGCCATGACACCGCTTCGGGGCTTCCCATATCCGAAGCGAACTCTATAAGCTCGTCACGCTTTCTCGGTACGGATAACCAGCCCATTTTCTCAATAACGGGCAGTGCTTCAATATTGCCCATGCCGATCAGATCCTTAACGATTTGATATTTATTCATTTTTTCACGCTTGAAATTATCTACAAAAAACTTAAATGCCCTTATATCGGAAAATCGGTCTTTTGTTATCTCATAAACCTTATCGGTATAGTGAAAGGGCTTTCCCTCAAGCTCCATGGCTATCTGCCCCATAATATTCAGATAATCCGAATCCGCCAGCGAGCCTGTGATTTTCAGATGCTCGTACCAATAACCGTCCGTGTAAGCTCCGCCCTCGGTTAATGCCTTAATGCGGCGAGACGAAAGGGTTATACTCGATTTTCTAAGCTCTGCGGCTATAGACCCGTCACCGCCGATTATGGCGTAATAAAGCATTTCCGAGGGGTCAAAGGAAAGCTTGTCTCTTTTTTCGCAAAGGTATTTTAATACCCTTATCCGCTCATCGTCGGGCAAAAGCTTCAAAGGGGGCTTACCCTCCCTTTTTATCTGTTTAGTCAGCCTTACGCCCTTAAAGCAGCAAGCCCCTTTAATTTTACATGGAATATTCAGCAGACAAAGTGAAAAATTCGAGCGGTAGTTGTCATAATTCATTCCCGCATAACAGCAGTAGTTCTTTTCCGCTTCCTCGGTTTTGGGAATATCAAAGCTTGCGCCGTTTTCGGTCAGCACCTTTACGGTTTCATAGCCCCGAAAACGGCAGGCAGCACCTAATGCCCTTGCGGAAAATTCCACAGAGCCAAGCTCCTTCATAAGCCCTTCAAGCTCTTGCGGAGAATCATTTATTACCGCATTTTCCAAAATCTCCGCTTTTTGGATCTGACTTTTTCCCATCAGTCCCGCTCCTTTATCTTGTACGGAATATTGTTTCGTTTACAATATTTTTCGGCGTAGCTTTTTTCGGATACCGTTACCGTTAAATCCTCATCGGAGTAAAAAACCGTTTGCAGTTCGCGGTCTTTATATTTATAGTTTTTCATCTTTTTTACCGACTGAGGAAGCGTGACGGATTTAAGCTTTTTACACCCTGCAAAGGCGGTGCACCGGATTTCCTCCGTGCCCTCGGGAATAACTGCCGTTTCAAGAGAAATGCACAACTGAAATGCGTCTCTGCCTATTATCCTGACGGTATACGGAATTGACAGGCTTTTCAGAGAAATACAGCGGTAAAAGGTTTTTTCCTTTATTTCGGTAATCCCATGGGGCAGTATGACGGAAGCTATATTTGTGCAGGAGGCAAAAGCCCATTTTCCTATTTCGTTCACGTGGGGCGGAATCCTTATTTCCGTAAGCTTCAGACAGGAGGAAAAGGCATGTGCGCCGATTTCCCTAACGCCTTCGGGAATATTTATTTCTCTGAGGCTTGAACATCCCGAAAAAGCGTTTTCTCCGATGATTTCAACGGTTTGGGGCAGAGTTATCCTCGTTATATTCTGCCTTAGTCCGATTTGTTCCGTTCTCAGCCTTGGGGCTTCTGCGGAAAAAGCGTTTTCTCCGATTTCTTTTACGGTCATGCCGCCTATTTTTTCGGGAACCTCTATTTCGGTGCGCCTGCCCCTGTATCGGGTTATGACAACCGTTCCGTCCTCTCTTTTTTCAAAGCCCCATATTTTCCTTAATTCGGTAACGGAATCGGGGTTGGCGTTAAGCTTCCTCATCATTTTCTTTTCCGCCTTTTCCCGCTCTGCCTTAAGGTCGGCGGTGCGGTTTTTGAAATCCAGCAAAAAGGCGGTGCATTCCGTCTTTTCATTTTCCGAAGCGTAATTTATCATTTCGTCACGCTTTCGGGGCATATCCAGCCAGCCCAGCTTGGCGCATATTTTAAGGCATTCGACGCTGTTTTCGTTAATTGCGCCTGTCATAAGCTGTTTTTTGTTCATTTTCTTCTGATTGAAATGTTCCAGTATAAATTTGAAAAGCTTAGGGTCGTACAGGCGGGTTCGGTTATTATATGTGTGATAATTCGCCCAAAAAACCGAATCGGTATAGCGAAAGGCTTTTCCCTCCAATTCCTCGGTAAGTCTGCTCAGTATGGGAATACACTCCTTATCCTCCAAAGCCTCCATCATATAGCAAAACTCGGTCCAATGATAGTCCCGTCCGCTGTCGGTAAGCTCCTTTAAGCGTTTTTCCGAAAGCCTTGCTCCATATTCCTTTAAAACCTTGGTTATCGGCTTGCTGCCGCTCATAATCGAGTAGTAAAGAAGCTCGTCTATATCAAGGCATACCTTCTCCCTGTTTTTGCACAGGTATTTTACTATTTCCGTCCGCTGTTCTATGGGCAGAACAGTAAAGCTTTTGATTTCCTCTCTTCTGATGCTCGTATTTCTTACGCTGTCGGTAAAAAAGCCGTCCCTTATATCAATAAAAAATCCTTTTCTAAGTGTCTCGTTGATATTCAGAGGAGCTAACCAATAAAATATGGTATAATATCCTCCCGCACCTTCGGGACGGGTATAGGAAAAATTCGCACCGCCTTCAACAAGTGCCTTTACATATGCCAAGCCCTTAAAGCGGCAGGCAAGCCCCAAGGCTCTCGCCGTGTTCATAAGCTCTCCCAGCTGCCTGAAAACTGCGGAAACCTCATTTGGAGATTTTGTAAGAACCGCATTTTCCAAGGTTTCCAATTTTGCTCTTGAATATTCTGCCATAAAATCGTTTATACCGGTTCTTAATCAGATCATAGACAAATTTGCGAAAAGACTGCGTTTAGTGCAAGGAAAGCCGCCGCAGCTGTATGCGATATAGCAAGGCGGTTTGATGAAGGAATAAGCGCAGGATTTTTGCAAAGCCGCCTATAAGATGATTAAGAATCAGTATTATACCTCCTTGCAAGCTTTATATGGAATATTGTTTCTCTTACAGTATTTTTCGGCATAGCTTTTTTCGGTTACCGACGCCGTTAAATTTTCTGCATTGTGAAAAGCCGTTTGCGGAGTCTTTCCGCTTTGAGTGTAATTTTTGATTTTTTTAAGGGATAATGGAAGAACGGCGGATTTAAGCCCCGTACATTCCCAAAAGGCATACATTTCAATTTCTTCAACACCCTCGGGAATTATCACCTCTTCCAGGGAGACGCATTGGTTAAATGCCCACTTGCATATTTTTTTAACAGTGGGAGGAATCGCAATATTTCTTAGGCAAGCGCAGCCCGAAAAGCTGTGGCTTTCTATTTCGGCTATTCCATAGGGCAGAGTAACGCTAACCAGGCTTTTGCAGCCTGCAAACACGCCTTTCCCTATCTCCCCCACACCTGCGGGAATATCTATGCTTACAAGATTTTCACAGCAGCAAAAAGCATTGGAGCCTATTTTTTTCACGTTATCGGGAATATTGATTTCGGTTAGCCCCTTACACATATAAAAAGCTCTGTCCCCTATGGCTTCCACCGTTTGAGGCAGGGTAATTTTGGTTACGGTCGTTAAAAATTCTCTGTGCTCCGATTTTATCCGCAGGGCGTCGGGAGAAAAGGCGGTTTCCCCTATTTCCTTTACCGTTCCGCCGCCGATCCTTTCCGGCACTTCGATTTCCCTGAGCTTTCCCTTATAGCGTGTGATTATGACCGCTCCGTCCTCCCGCCGCTCAAATCCCCACACCTTTTTTAATTCCGTTATGGAATCGGGATTTGCGTTAAGCTCTCTCATCAGCTTTTTTTCAGCCCTCTCACGCTCGGCGTTAAGATCGGCGGTGCGGTTTTTAAATTCAAGCAGCCACGCCGTACACTCCGTTTTTTTGTTGTCGGAAGCAAACCGTATCAGCTCGTCACGCTTTTTCGGCATTTTCAGCCAGCCGTGCTTTTCGCATACGGGCAAAAGCTCTGTCTTGTCAAGGAGTATAATTTCCTCCATAGTTTTCTTTTTGTTAAGCTTTTTCTGATTAAAATGCTCTAAAATGCACTCAAAAGCCTTAGGCTCGTAAAAATATTTTCTTGAACTATCCAAAAACCATGTTGAAATGTTGACGGTCTTTCCCTGGCCTAAGTCCTTTGACAGCTCCCTAACCGCCCATATAAATTCTTCCGCTGTCATATACCTTATTTTATGGCAAAAATTCCAAAAGAAATAATGGTCCTGCTCTTTTTCTCCCGTAAGCATATCGCAGGCACTTTGAGAAAGAGTCACCCCTTTTTCTCTCAAAAGCCCCGCAAGCTTTAGGTCGCAGCTTGTTATTGCAAGGTACAAAAGCTTTTGCAAATCACATATTTCCTTATCGTTAAGCCCGATAAAATATTCGGCGCATTTAAGCCTTTCCTCCTCGGAAACGGCGGTAAATTCCTTATCGGAAGCGGCGTGACCTCCTTTATCAAGTACAAGTATGCTGTCCCTTATGCTTTTTTGGGGGTAAGCCATTCCTCTTAAGCGGATATCGGGTCTTACAAGAGGGAACATAAAATCGTCAAGCAGGCTGAAGTACAGCTTTTTGTCGGGAGTGACATAAGCTTTGATAACAAATTCCCTCATATCGCTGTATCTGAAAACAACATTGTTTTTCACAAGAGCTTTTGCCCATTCCAGCCCTCGGAATTTACAGGCGAGTCCCAAAGCGCGGCTGCTGTACTTTATATTGCCTAACCGTCTGCAGGTTCTGTCAAGCTCCCGGGGACTGTCAAAAAGAACGGAATGTTCAAGCTCGGCGACTTTTTCAATTTCGGTCATATGTTTCCTCCAAAATTTTATAGGGTATGTTGTTTCTTTTGCAGTATTTTTCCGAATAAGAACCGCCGTTCACCGTTACCGTAACCTTTGGGCAGTTATAAAAGGCGGAGAGGGGCGGACCGTCCTTAAAGTAAGAGTTTTTTATTTTTCGAATCGAGGCGGGAAGATAAACTCTTTCCAGCGTAATACAGTTTGCAAAGGACATTTCTCCTATTTCCTCCACTCCCTCGGGAATAATCAGCTCCTTTAGGTGTTGGCAGTTTGCAAAGACGTATTTTTCGATTTTTTTCAAACCCTTGTGCAAAACTATTCTATCCAAGCTGTAACAACCGCAAAAGCAGTATGACGTAAGAATCTCCACACCTTTCGGAAGCTCGGTCTCCTTTAAAGCAGTACAACCGTAAAACAGACACCCTACTTCCTTTAGGTATTTCGGAAGCCGAATCTCTTTAAGGGATTTACACCCCACAAATGCATTCATGCCCAGCCGTTCTGCGGTTTGAGGTATTTTAATTTCGGTAAGCTCCCCACAATAGCAAAAAGCAGAATCGCCTATTTTTTCCACGGAATCGGGCAGGCATATTTCCTTGAGATTACGGCAGCCGCTGAAAGCTTGTTCGTTTATTTCCCTTACGCCGTCGGGAATGTTGATCTCCCTTAAAGCGGAACAGTCTAAAAATGCCCCTATTCCTATTGTTTTTATTGTGTCAGGCAGAGTTATCCTTGTAATTTGCTTGCGAAAGATGCTCTGCTCCTCTGTCAGCCTGCTTCTAACAGAGGAAAAAGCGTAATCCCCTATTGCAGTAACGGTATCCTTTCCTATTTTTTCAGGAACGGTTATTTCCGTGCTGCTGCCTGCCGCCCTTTTACAGCTTGTGATCACCAATGTTCCGTCCTCACGCTTCTGAAAGCCCCAAAGCTTTTTCAGCTCCGTTAAGGAATCGGGATTAGCGTTAAGCTCCCGCATAAGCTTTTTCTCCGCCTTTTCCTGCTCGGCTTTAAGGTCGGCGGTGCGGTTTTTAAAGTCCAGGAAAAATGTCAGGCATTCGGTTTTATTGTTGTCGGTAGCATATTTTATAAGCTCGTCACGCTTTTTCGGCATTTTAAGCCAGCCATGTTCCGCCGCTATTGCCGCAAGCTCCGCCTTGTCCTCGTCGATTATCCTTTTCCACACCCATTTTTTAGGTATCTTTCGGTTGTCGAAGCAGTCAAGAACGCAGGAAAACATTTCGGGAGCGTACAGCCTTTTTCCCCACTCCCAGCTATATGAGCCAGAATAATACATGGGCTCGCCTAACTCCGCACGCAGATTTCGCAGAACGGACATAAGCCTTTCGGGTTTAAAGCCCTCTATTGCACAAATATGACCGCCCCATGAATAGGAATATTCATTAAGCACAGCCAAGCTCCCCACAGCGTGAGTCAGCATATATCTGATATGCTCGGATAAAACGACTCCACCGGCTTTAAGCTTTTCAATTTTTCCCTTATCATTGTTCATAATCGCCAAATACAGAGGGTCATCCTTATACAGCTCAAACATTATATCTCGTCCTTTCTCAGCACAAGCTTAATCGCCCATGAGGGTATGTTGTAATTGTTGCCGTTTTCATCGTCTATAAAGACAAAGGCGGCGTCATAGGGCGGCTTTTTTGCGGGGAAAACCCCGAAGCCGTCGGTAAAATAAATAAGCCCTTTTAAATTTTCAAATTCGTCGCAGTCCACCAATGAATTAACATAGCTGAATACGGGGCGGAAATCCGTACCTCCCAAACCGTGCAGCTTCATATTTTTTAAATAATCGTCAAACTCTTCTTGGGTGGTTATCTTTACATCCTCCTGAATTGCCGCATCACACTGAATTATATGGAGATTTATTTTTGTAAAAAAGCTTTCGGTGCTTTTTAAAACATTGTAGGTCTTCTGTACAAAGGTCTGCACCAGCTCCCCCGAGGTAGAGCCGGAGGTATCTATGGCTATTACAAAATCCCGTATGCGCTTTACGTCCTTATACTCCAAAGGCTCGATCAGCGGCATATTGTCGTAAAGCTTTAAGCCGTAGGTGTAAAAGTTATAGTCAAACTCATCGGGATTGATTTTCATAATCTCTCCCCGAACGGCAAATTTTTTAAGGAACTCGGTGTAGTTGTAACGCTCTCGGTTTATTTCCCTAAGATTTTGGGTGAGCAGTCCCGCTTCCGTGCTCCGCCTTTTCCCGAATGCTTCCAGCTCCGTCTGCATACGCAGGGCGATGCCGCCCCAGCTTTCGGCCAACATATTCAGTTTTTCCAAGGGGGACAATAACGCAGCCGCTCCGCCGTAAAGCTTAAGCTCCGCCTTTTGCTCCCCGGTCATATACCACAGCAAATGGTCGTCGCCCTTAAAAAGTGCGGAAAGCTTTTCTATAGTCTGGGGCGGCAGCCTTTTATCAAGAAAATAGCCGTATATTTTTTCCGCAGAAACAATATTTATTTTCTTTCTGAGATTCTCGAAAAAGCTTATCTGTTCCCCGGAGCGCAAAATATTTAAAAAGGGGAGATTAAGGTCGTTTATTGCGCTTTCCGCCGCTATATCGCAGGCAAGATCCCACAGCTCCCGATTTATAAGAGTGTTTACAAAAAAATGCTTGAAAACGCAGTGAAAGACCGAATGAAGAAAATTCCGTACTGGAACGTTTTCCTCGATTCTGTAAGCCGTTAAAATATGTACGGGATTATAAACATAAACCTGGCCGTCGCAGGCGGTACAGGCGGTTATATCGGCACGGGGCGAGGGGTTCATTCTGTTAAGGGACATATCCATAAACCGCATATTGACAAGAAGCTTGTTTTTTGACATTCGGAGTATTTCCTCGGCTATCTTTTCGGTTTTTTTCTGTTTTTCTTCTTCGTTCATAATATCAATAACTCCGTTTTTGTTTGTTTTTTCAAAACGCTTTGACCGGTACTGCAGTATGGGGGGAGTCGAAAAATTTACAAAATTTTAATTATATTATACTATACTGTAAGCGATAAAGTCAATAAAAAATAACGATACCACACGATAGGTCTTTTGCCGCATTTTTTACGGTTATCCAAATCTATTTTGAAAAATTTGAAAAATAAAAAAATTTAA
>DNUB01000137.1:0-1630 GCA_003508605.1 Oscillospiraceae bacterium
TTTCATAAATTCGGGGCGTTGCCCCTCATTGAATAATAAAGTTTCACGAAGGGGGGGGAGATGAAAATGCGGGGCGAATTTAAAAGCACCCTTGACGCAAAGGGAAGAATGAATTTCCCCATAAAGCTCAGAGAAGAGTTAGGCGGCAGCTTTTTTATCTCCAAAACCATTGGTGAACACTGCATAAAGGTTTATTCCAAAGAGGATTGGAACGCTTTGGTGGAATCGATACATCAGATGCCGCAGGTTAAAACGGCGGAGATTCAGCGTTACCTCTTCGGCAGTGCTTATGAGGTGGAACCCGATAAGCAGGGAAGGGTATTGATTCCTCAGCCTCTTCGGGAATATGCGGGACTGCAGACGGACATAGTAATAGTGGGACTTGAGGGCAGAGCGGAGATTTGGGATAAAGCCCGTTGGGAGGAATTTAACAAATCTCTAAATAAGGACGACTTGATGGCTGTTGCTATGGAAATGGGTATATAAATGGAATTTTCACATAAATCGGTTTTGCTGAGTGAAACCATAGAGGGGTTAAACATAGACCCCGACGGCATATATGTGGACTGCACGACCGGTGGGGGCGGTCACAGCTTTGAACTTGCAAAAAGGCTGAAAAACGGAAGGCTGATATGTTTTGATCAGGATAAGGAGGCCATTGCTGCCGCAAAGGAGCGATTAAAGAATTTCTCTCCCGTCTTTGTAAATCGTAATTATTCGGAGATAAAAAATTCGCTTTCAGAGCTGGGAATTACCTCTGTAAACGGGATTATGATGGATCTGGGCGTAAGCTCGTATCAGCTTGATAACCGGGAAAGAGGGTTTTCCTACCATGATGACGCCCCCCTTGATATGAGAATGAGCGGCGAGGGAGAAAGTGCCCGTGACGTTGTAAACGAGTACGAGCCCGGGGAGCTTGTGAGAATCCTGCAGAATTACGGCGAGGAAAAATTTGCTCAAAGCATTGTAAAGGGCATTGTGAGAGCAAGGGAACAAGCGCCTATTGAAACTACCTCCCAATTGGCCGAGATTATAAGAACCAATGTGCCCGCAAGGGTGCGAAACGAAAAAAACCCTTGCAGAAAGACCTTTCAGGCTATAAGAATTGAGGTTAACAGAGAGCTTGAGGTGCTTGAAGCAGGCATAAGAGACGGATTTGAGCTGCTATGCAGGGGCGGACGAATGGCAGTGATCACGTTTCATTCCTTAGAGGACAGAATAGTGAAAAATGCCTTTAAGGAATATTGTACAGGCTGTATCTGTCCTCCCGAATTTCCCGTATGCATATGCGGAAGAAAGCCGAGGGCGGAGCTTATAAACAAAAAACCCATCACCGCTTCCGATGAGGAGCTAAAAGATAATCTGCGAAGCAGAAGCGCAAAATTAAGGATAATAGAAAAAACAGTTTAGGGCATTTCCTAAGGCGCAGGTCGGAGGGATTCTCCGACGGCGTCTTTTCGGATAAGCCCCGGCAATGTAAATTCCGGCAAGATATGTTATTTTTCAAAAGGATTTTTGAAAAAATGCATAAAAAGCGTTCCCGTAGAATTAAGAACGTATTGACAGCCGGCTTTGCGGGCTGACGGAATAAAAGTTGCCTGAACGGAAGGACGGAAAAATGTACGCTTAT
>DNUB01000137.1:1942-6076 GCA_003508605.1 Oscillospiraceae bacterium
AAAAATGTACGCTTATAACAAAACCAGCTCGGCTTATGATCTATCCGCATTCGACACTGCAGTTAAAAGAGAAAGGAAGCCTGAAAAGCCTCGCTCCGAGGACAGCATAAAAATTCACAAAACCTCTGCCGCAAGAAGCGGAGCCTGGTTCAAAACCGTTATCTTTACGGCGGCGGCCGTTGTTGCCGCACTGCTTTTCGTAACGGCAAAGGCTACCATATCCGAGCTTTCCGCCGAAATCGGCACCTCCACGTCTATGCTGGAGGAAGCAAAAAAGGAAAACACCCGACTGCAGACCGAGTTAGGCAATATGGTAACCCTGAGCAGGGTGGATGAAATCGCCACAAACAGCTTAGGGCTGCAAAAAACCGCCAAAACTCAAATCAAATACATCACCGTTTACGATAAGACGATGGTGCAAAGCGCAGGCGGGGAAACCAATGTGTTTAAGCGGCTTAAAAGCTGGGCGGACAGCGCAGCCGAGTATTTGGGCTTCTGACGCCGTAAAAACCGAAACGCACCTACAAAGCGGAATATTTAAGCTTTAGGTACAATATAATATTTCAGGACAAGAAACGAAAGAAAAACATTACGGCTTTCTCGACAGCACGATTTTCGTAAATCAAATACGGCTGCGCACTTTTGCCCAGCTTTGCGGGCAGAGTCGTGCAGCCGTATTTGATTTGAACAATAATGTGTTACTTTGAATTTTCGGAAAAAGAAAGGTCGCCAATATGTCAACTCTGCCAACCAACAAAATGAAAAGACGTGTTAATATAGCGGTATTTTTGGGTATAGTTGCCGTTACCGCATATATTTGCTTTAATCTTTTTAACGTATCGGTGGTAAAATCGGAATATTACAGATCAAAGGCCAATAATCAGCAATTGGACAGCTTTACCATAAATGCCAACAGAGGAACGATTTACGATTCCAAGGGAAAGGTTCTTGCACAAAGCTCTACGGTATGGGACGTAATAATCAATCCCTCCGATATAAACAAATATGATAAGGATAAAAAAGAGGAGATTTGCAAAAGTCTTTCGGATATCTGCGGCGTTGATTACGATAAGCTTATTGAAGCCTGCGACAAAACGGAAATGCGCTACTATACCGTTAAGACCAAGGTGGATAAGGAGGTAAAGGACGCTGTAAGTCAGCTGAGGATTACTAATAAGCTGGCTACATATTCCGTTTACACAGTTGAAAACACCAAGCGTGAATATCCTAACGAAAGTCTTGCCGCATCGGTTATAGGCTTTGTAAACTTTGACGGAAACGGAGTTTTAGGCGTTGAGGCTTACTATGACGAGTATTTGCAGGGAGTCGATGGAAAGATAGTCACCGCACGGGACACCCACGGAAAGGCTATGCCTTACGATTACGAAACCCGCTATGACGCACAAAACGGAAACAGCCTGTATCTTACCATTGACGAGGTTTTGCAGTACAGCCTCGAAAAAAATCTTGAGCTTGCATTAACCCAGCATAAGGCGCAGAACCGTGCCTGCGGAATAATTATGAACGCAAAAACGGGGGCTATTTTAGCAATGGCCACCGCTCCCACCTTCAATCTGAACAAGCCCGATGAGCTTTCCGATTATTTTCAGGCTAAGTACAGCGAATATGAGGAGGGATTAAGAGCCGAAACGGGTCACACCGAGGAAGAGATCACGGAGCTGCTGAAAAAAAAGAGGGAAGAGCTGAGCAACCGTCAATGGAACAATAAGGCAATCGGAGAGCTGTATATCCCCGGCTCGGTATTTAAGGTAGTTACCGCCGCCTCGGCGTTAGAGGAGCAGCTGCTCACCCCCGACACCGTCGTCGCTAACTGCGTGGGCGGAGCTTATGTTTCGGACGTATTTATAAGATGCTGGAATTTAGGCGGCCATGGCACCATGGATTTGCAGAATGCGCTGATAAAATCCTGCAACCCTTCCTTTATAGCAATAGGCAATCTTTTAGGCGCAAGAAATTTTACAAATTACTTTGAGTCCTTCGGGCTTACCGAAAAAACGGGCATAGATCTTCCGGGAGAAGCAGGCTCTCTTTACGTGGAATATGACAAGATGGGAAAGGTCGAGCTTGCCAGCTCCGCTTTCGGTCAGACCAACAAGATCACTCCCATTCAGATGATAACCGCTTATGCGGCGGTTATTAACGGCGGATACCTTGTTACTCCTCATGTGGTGGACAAAATTGTGGATTCCAAGGGAAACGTTGTAAAAACCAATGCCACAGAGGTAAAAAGACAGGTTATAAGCGAGGAAACCAGTGCGTCTATGCGAATGATGCTTGAAAACGTCGTTGAAAACAATGGCGGCTCAAACGCATATATACAGGGCTTCAGAATAGGAGGCAAAAGCGGTACGTCACAAAAGCTTGACGAATACTCCTCCGAAAATATGAGATATGTGGGAAGTATGTGCTGCTTTACCCCTGCCGACGATCCCGAAATAATTATGCTTGTTATGATCGACGAGCCTTTTAACGGCAAATATTACGGCAGCGCCGTAGCCGCTCCCGTTATTTCGGCAGTATTCAGCGAATGCCTTGAAAATGTGGGCATTTATCCTCAGTATACGGCGGAGGAATTGGCTGCGCAGGATACTACTGTGCCTTACGTGCTGGGTATGGACGGTCTGGCTGCAATATCCGCCCTCAACTCCGGCGGACTTAAGTATGAAATTGTGGGCGACGAGCATGGAACTGTCAAAAATACCGTACCGGGCGCAAGCTTAACTATCCCAAAGGGCGGAACGGTAATTGTATATATGGACGACAGCGAGCCGAAAACCGTCCTTGTGCCTAACGTTGTGGGTATGACCGTGGATCAGGCAAATAATGCCATTACCTCGGCGGGACTTAACATAAGCCTTTCGGGCGGCGCAGTGGAAAACGACAAGGCAAAGGCGATAAGTCAGTCGGTTGAAGCGGGAACGGTGGCTAATAAGGGCACGGTTGTCCGAGTGGAATTTATCGTAGACGACGAAACAGGCTGATACACTCAATTTACAAAGGAAGCAGAAAATGAAGCTTTATGATATTTGCTTTGAGGCAGAAGAGCAATGCTTAGACAACATAGAAATACGTTCCGTTACCGATGACACAAGAAAGCTGTCAAAGGGGGATATTTTCCTTTGCATAAGGGGGAACCGCTTTGACGGTCATAATGCCGCACCGAGGATGATAGCACAGGGAGCGGCCTTGGTTGTGGCGGAGCATGACACGGGCGTAAGACCTCAGCTTATTGTTCCCGATACGAGGAAATATTTTGCGGTATTGGCTGCACGCTATTACGGCAATCCTCAGGAAAAGCTGAAAATGATAGGAGTCACAGGCACAAACGGAAAAACAACTATTGCTCACATAATAAAACATATAATTGAACAGAGGGGGAAAAAATGCGCCTGCATCGGCACGGCGGGAATAGATCTTTGCGGCTCCTTTTACGAAGCCGATAAGGATATTCCCACAACGCCAAGACCCATGGAGCTTTTCGCCTTTTTGCATGAGGCGGTGAAAAACGGAGCGGAGTACTGCTCTATAGAAGCGTCCTCACAGGCTCTGGCACAGGACAGACTTTACGGAATACAGTTTGCCGCCGGAATTTTCACCAACCTTACTCAGGATCATCTTGATTTTCACGGCAGTATGGAAAATTACTATAAGGCAAAAAAACGACTTTTTCTACAATGTGATAATGCTATAATAAACATTGACGACAAATACGGAAAAAGGCTTTACGACGAAATAAGCTGTCACAAGGCCTCCTACAGCATGAAGGACGCAGCGGACTATTACAGCGTTAATATTAAAACAAAGCCTTCGTCGGTAACCTATTGGTTAAGCTGTCAAAGGGAGGAAAAATCCTTTCCGGTAAAGTTTGCAATGCCGGGAATATTCAACGTGGATAACTCTCTTGCGGCGGCGGCGGCATGCTGTGAGATCGGCGCAGATACAATATATCAGTGTGTAAGGGCGTTGGAGACCTTTAAAGGAGTAAGGGGCAGATGCGAGGTCATTTACGACGGCTCGTTCACGGTTATTTGCGATTACGCACATACCTCCGACGCCTTGGAGAAGATACTTAAAACGGTAAAGGCTTTTGCCGAGGGCAGAATAATCTGCCTT
>DNUB01000137.1:6372-11801 GCA_003508605.1 Oscillospiraceae bacterium
AAGAATAATCTGCCTTTTCGGAGCGGCGGGAGAGCGGGACAGCGACAAGCGTCCCGAAATGGGCATTGTGGTAGGGAAAAATGCGGATATAGCAATTCTGACCAGCGACAACCCCCGCTTTGAAGATCCCGAAAAGATAATGAAGGACGTGGAAAAGGGACTTGACAGAACAACGGTGGATTACAGACTTATAGAAAACCGCAGAGAAGCCATTGAGCACGCCTTGTCCATTGCGGGGGAAAAGGATATAGTCCTGCTTTGCGGCAAGGGACACGAAAATTATCAGGTTTACGGAGACGATTACCAGCATTTTGACGAGCATGAGATAGTTAAGGAAATATTGGGATAAAAATCACCGCCTGTCCGAGGCGGCCGCTTCTGTCGGAAGCATTGTCGGCTTTGAAGCCAAAGAGACAAAACAAAAGAGATAAAACGAAACAAAGAAGGGGAAAGGAAATTTATCAATGAGCTTTTGGCTGATTTTAATAGTTGGAATATCCTCCGCCGCAATAACTGCCGCAATGGGCTTATGGCTTATACCGAAGCTTCGCAGGCTGAAATTCGGGCAGACCATTCTTGACATAGGACCTAAATGGCATAAGGAGAAAAAGGAAGGCACACCCACTATGGGCGGGCTGATGTTTTATATAGGAGTTGCCTTAGCCTTTGCGGGGGGATATGTTTTCCTTTGCGTAAACAAAACGATATCCTTTGAGGGCGCAATGGCGGCGGATGGAATAAAAAGCATATCGGCTCTTATTATGGCATTGTGCTTCGGTTTTGTGGGTTTTGTGGACGATTATATTAAGGTAAGGAAAAAACGCAACGAGGGCCTTACCGTAATGCAGAAAATAGTAATGCAGGTGCTGATCATCGCCGCATTTTTCACTTCCCGTGTACTAAGCGGCGACACCTCTACCGTTATTCGGTTCCCCTTTTTGGGTCAGCTTGATCTGTCCTTTTTCTACTATATCCTTATGGGGCTTGTGATACTGTATCTTGTTAATGCGGTTAATCTTACGGACGGAATAGACGGACTTAACAGCAGCGTTTCGTTTATATATTTTATTGCCTTTGCGGTAATTACCTTAAACATAAAACTTTACGGAATGAGTCTGCTTACCGTAGCGGCGGCGGGAGGCTGTTTGGGCTTTCTTGTCTGGAATTTTCCCCCTGCAAAGGTGTTTATGGGAGATACGGGTTCCATGTTCTTAGGAGGTCTGGTGGCGGCCATAGGCGTGGGCTCAGGCTGCGAGGTTATGATGATTGTGGCTTCCGCCGTTTATATATGGGAGGCTCTTACCGTGCTCATTCAGACCACATATTTTAGGATAACTCACGGGAAAAGGCTGTTTAAAATGACGCCCATACATCACAGCTTTGAAATGCGGGGCTGGAAGGAAAGCAAGATCGACATAGTTTTTTCGCTTATTGCGTTATTGGCGGGGGCGGCCGCCGTGGCTTTATCCTATGGAATTTAAAGCCGCCCTTTAGAAATTTTGCAGGAAAAGCAGCAAACCCGGAGGGGAGGTTATTTTTTGACTGATGAAAGAAGAAGGACGGCGTCAAAAAATTCTTCGTCAAGGACAATAGGTTCGTCTTCAATAAGAAACGGCAGGAAAACCGCCGAAAGAAAAAGCGGCTCGTCGGGTAATCCGGGTGCCGATAAAAAAAGGAAGAAAGCCGCTGTCGGCGGCAGTGCTCATAATACCGAAAAAGCAAAGGGCTCTCAGAATCACATTCGTTTTGCGGAAAGAAGCGACAAATACCGCAGCAGCAAAGCCGACGCTGAGGTTTTGGGCGGAAATGCGGCGGTAAAGGCAAAAGCAAAGCCGAAAAAGAAGGTTGAAGCGTTTCTGGGATTTGACTATCCCTTTTTTATGGTGGTTATACTGCTGCTTGCCTTCGGACTTATTATGATGTTTTCCGCAAGCTATGCCACCGCTTACAGCGAATACGGCGACAGTCTTTATTATATAAAGCGTCAGGCACTTTTCGCCGTTGCGGGAGTGGGAATAATGCTGGTTGCTTCCGTAGTGGATTATCATATATTCCGATCAAGGTTTTTTATAATTGTGGGAACGGTCGCTTCGGTTATCCTTATGGTGCTTGTTAAGATAAAGCCTACCGAGCAGGGCGGCTCGGAGCGTTGGCTCACCTTAGGACCGGTTACCTTTCAGCCCTCGGAAATACTTAAATTTGTTGTAATAGTGCTTTTTGCATTTTATACTCAAAGAAACTTTTCTCATCTAAGAGAATTAAAAAAGGGCTTGCTCCCTTATGCGGTAACATTGGTCGCTTCCTGCGGACTGTTAATGATACAGCCCCACCTTTCGGGCACGATAATAGTTTTCGCAATCGGTTTTGTTATGATGTATGTGGCGGGGGTAAAGCCCCAATATCTGATAATTATGCTGGCGTTGGTCGGCGTGCTCATTGCAGTGGGCATACCCGTTCTGAACGCCGCCGGTTATGATTATTTCAGCTCAAGATGGCTGAGTTTTACCGACCCCGAGGCGGATATAGGCGGTGATACATGGCAGACCTACCAGTCCCTTGTAACAATAGGAAGCGGGGGTGTGTTCGGCTTGGGCTTCGGTAATTCAAGGCAAAAGTACGGCTATATGCCTATGTCGAGAAACGACTTTATCTTCTCCATCATCTGCGAGGAATTGGGCTTTGTGGGCGGTATGCTGGTTATACTTCTGTTTGTCATACTTGTGTGGAGAGGATTTTACATCAGCTCAAGGGCAAGGGATAAGTTCGGTATGATGCTTGCCTTCGGAGTTACCTTTCAAATAGGACTGCAGGCTCTTTTGAATATCGCCGTGGTATCCAACTCCATACCCAATACGGGAATTTCCCTTCCCTTCTTCAGCTACGGAGGCTCTGCGCTTTTGATGCAGCTGGGAGAAATGGGAGTGTTACTGAATATTTCACGAAAAGCAGAGCTTGACTGATTTATATTCAAAATCAGATGTCCCCCGCCTTTCGCCATTAGCAAAAGGCAAAGACTCAATTAGGGGGTACATTCAGTCTTTCGGCGGGAGATACAATACCCCGCTGAAATCCTGAGGGGCTTACATCCCCGAATTTTCATAAATACGGAACGTTACCCTCATTGAAAGGAAAAAAAGAAAATGAGAGTTTTAATAGCGGCAGGCGGTACGGCGGGTCATATTAACCCTGCGCTTGCCATAGCGGATAAGGTAATAAATGTTTTGCCGGAAAGCAAGGTGCTTTTCGTGGGCAGACCCGACGGAATGGAAGCCAAGCTTGTAAAAAAGGCGGGCTATGACTTTCACGGCATAAAAATGGCGGGGATACAGAGAAGTATGTCTCTCGGCAGCATCAGGAAAAATGTTAAGGCGGCTTATTATTATGCTGCGGCGTTTCCCCATGTCAAAAAGCTGATAAACGAGTTTAAGCCCGATATCTGCTTAGGAACGGGGGGCTATGTCTGCGGTGCGGTTTTAAGGGAGGCGGCTCGAATGGGAGTAAAGACTGCGACCCACGAAAGCAATTCCTACCCCGGACTTACCACAAAGCTGCTTTCAAAAACCGCCGATATGGTGTTTTTGTTTTCCGAGGACTGCCTTAAGCACCTTAAGCATACGGAAAACTGCGTGATAACGGGCAATCCCCTGAGAAACAACATTCCCATCGAGGAAAAGGAGGCGGCAAGGAAAAGACTGGGGCTTCCTCCGGGCTTTACTATCCTTTCCTTAGGCGGCAGCCTTGGGGCAAATAAGATCAACGAGGCCGCTGCGGAGCTTATGGCTTGGGAGCAGCAAAAGGGAAGTATTAACCACATTCACTCCTACGGAGGCAACGGTAAGGACACCTTCGGCGGACTTCTGGAAAAAAACAATGTTGACAAAAATTCCGAAAGGCTCATTTTAAAGGAATATATCGACAATATGTACACCTGTATGTGTGCAGCGGATCTGATAATCTCCAGAGCGGGTTCAATGACCCTGACGGAGATTATGGCAATAGGCAGACCCTCTATTCTGATACCCTATCCCAATGCAACGGAAAATCACCAATACTATAACGCAAAAACATTACAGGACGCCGATGCGGCCGTTTTGAGAGAGGATAAGAGCCTTGACGGAAAATGGCTTACGGCTCAGGTGGAAAAGCTTTACCACGACGATAAAAGATTGACGGAAATGGGGGTTAACGCAAGAAAGCTTGCTAAAACCGACGCAGCAGACGTTATTCTGAGCAAGCTGATAGATCTGGCGGGATAAGCTCCGCTCCGCCTCGGACAGGCTCGAATCGAAGGAAATTAACCAAATCGCCTCGATAAGCATACACTAAAAAGTAAAAAAATTGTTTTTAGGGCTGCACCATGCAAAAAACAAGGATTTTGCACGGTGCTGCCGCAATGCTTATTGAAAGGGTGATTTTTATGGCGGAGCAGCAGCGCATTATTATTAACGGCAAAAAGCGGTTGGAGGGAGAGATCGCCGTTCAGGGCGCAAAGAACAGTGCTCTTCCCTTGTTTGCGGCGGCTGCGCTTTGCGGCGGTGAAGCGGTTTTACATAATTGTCCGGGATTATCCGACTGTGATTCTGCCTGCCGCATTTTAGAATGTATCGGATGCAAATGCAAAAGGGAAAAAAATACGGTAACGGTGGATTCCTCGGTGATAAGCTCGGTGGAGGTGCCTACCCGGCTTATGCGGGAAATGCGTTCGTCTATTATTTTTTTAGGGGCAATTCTCACACGAAGCAAAAGCTGCAGGCTTTCCTTTCCCGGCGGCTGCGAATTGGGACCCCGTCCCATTGATTTTCATTTGGCGGCGTTCAGGGAAATGGGAGCGGAAATAGAAGAAAGACACGGTTATTTGGACTGCTCGGTGTCAAGAAAGCTTCACGGTGCGAAAATCGCTCTTTCCTTTTCCTCGGTGGGAGCAACGGAAAACATAATCTTAGCCGCATCTCTTGCCGACGGCGTTACCGAGATACACAATGCGGCAAGAGAACCGGAAATAGCCGATCTGGCCGATTTTATCAACAAATGCGGCGGCAAGGTGAGCGGCGCAGGGGAAAGCACCGTAGTGATAGAGGGCGTGGAAAGGCTTTATCCCTGCGAGCACAAAATAATACCCGACCGAATAGCGGCGGCGACCTATCTCTGCTGCGGCGCAATAAGCGGCGGCGAGCTGATACTTACAAATGTGAATCATAATGACTTAAGACCTGTTACTGCGGTTCTGGAGCAGATGGGCTGCAGAATATACTCCTACGGACAAGGCAATATGTTTATAAACGCCAAAAAGCCCCTTGTTTCCCCCGGCACCGTCCGAACCAATGTTCACCCGGGATTTCCTACCGACGCCCAGCCGCCCTTAATGGCATTGTCTGCGGTTGCGGCAGGCACCTCCGTTTTTGTGGAAAATATTTTTGAAAACCGATTTA
>DNUB01000137.1:12080-12503 GCA_003508605.1 Oscillospiraceae bacterium
AAAATATTTTTGAAAACCGATTTAAGCATGCCTCCGAGCTGACAAGATTAGGCGCAAAAATCAGCGTGGAGGGTAAGGTGGCAGTGGTAACGGGAGTGAAATCCCTGTCGGGAGCGGAGCTGGTGGCGACGGACTTAAGAGGCGGAGCTGCGCTTATAACGGCGGCACTTGCCGCAGAAGGCACTTCCCGAATATCGGGATTAAGTCATATTGACAGGGGATACGAAAACATTGAGGGAGTGTTGAGAAGCGTGGGAGCGGATATTAAGAGGAAATAATTCGCAGACTGTTTTCATAGGATCGGTACAGGTCTTTTTGGTAAAGAGTTTTCCGTACTCGGCGTTAAAAACCTTGAAATACGTCAGGTATTTCCATGGATTTTCAATGAGGGGCAGCACCTCAAATTTATGAAAAATCCGGGGG
>DNUB01000259.1 GCA_003508605.1 Oscillospiraceae bacterium
GTAAAATAATATTGGATATATCTAAAATACCTGTGAAAAGCAAAAAAAGTACATGGAGTCTGATATGAGGAAAGCCGCCCGGGGCAAGCTAAAGCCCGTCGATACGGATTGACGAAGTAAGCGGCGTCCATGTTCATTATTGCTAACAAGGGGTTTTAGAGGTTTCCGATTATTGAAAATTATTTTTCAATTACAGATATGTATGGAGGCATATACTCAATGAATTGGTATGACAAAGCATCTTTTTATCACATTTATCCCCTCGGCTTCTGCGGCTGTCCCGAGGAAAACGATTTTACAAGTGAACCGCAGCATAATATTTTAAAGGTTATTGACGCCGTTCCCCATATTAAGAAATGCGGCTTTAACGCCGTATATTTCGGACCTGTATTTGAGTCCTCAAGACATGGCTATGATACGGCGGATTATCTTACAATAGACCGCCGTTTAGGCACTAACGACGATTTTAAAAAGGTTTGCGGCGAATTGCACGCAAACGGCATTAAAGTCATTATCGACGGCGTTTTTAATCATGTAGGCAGAGAATTTTGGGCGTTTAAAGATGTTCGAGCTCACGGCTTTAACAGCAAATATAAGGATTGGTTTCATATTCGCGACGGCGGCAGTCCTTACGGCGATCCGTTTTTTTATGAGGGATGGGAAGGTCATTATGAGCTTGTAAAGCTTAATTTATATAATCCGGATGTAAAAAATTACATAAAGGATTGCATTACCAAGTGGAAGGAAATGTTTGCAATCGACGGTCTGCGGCTTGATGTTGCATATTGTCTTGAAGAAAACTTTTTAAGAGAGCTGCACGGACACTGTAAGTGGCTGGCTGAGGATTTTTGGCTTATGGGAGAAACGCTTCACGGAGATTACAACCGCTGGATGTCACCCGATAAGCTTGACAGTGTTACCAACTACGAATGCTATAAGGGATTGTATTCCAGCTTCAACGATCTTAATATGTTCGAAATTGCTCATTCGCTAAACCGTCAGTTCGGCAAAGAGCAGTGGTGCTTGTACCGAGGCAAAAACTTATACAGCTTTGTTGATAATCATGATGTTTCAAGAATTGCGACTATGCTAAAGAACAGGGAACACTTAAATCCGATATATTCGCTGCTTTTCACCATGCCCGGGATTCCCGGTGTTTATTACGGAAGCGAATACGGCGCAGAAGGCGATAAAAGGAACGGTGACAATACTCTTCGTCCTGTTTTTGAGCTTAAGGAGGACAACAAGCTTACCAAGCATATTTCCGTTCTTGCCAAATTCAGAGCCGAGAGCGACGTTCTTGCGTCGGGCAGCTACAATCAATTACAGCTTACCAACAGACAATATGCTTTTATGCGCGAGTACAACGGTAAAAGAGTAGTTACCGCCTTAAATGTGGACGATGCGGATTTTTCATTTTGTCTGAATTTGAATGGCAGATTCATAAATATCTTTACAAATGAAGTTGTGGATTTAACAAAGCCTTTGATTTTAAATGGCTGCTCCTCCGCCGTTTTTGCGGAAGAATGATTTCTATTAGGAGAGGTTATGATTAAAGCTGTTCTTCTTGATATGGACGGAACCATTCTTGATACCGAAGCAATACATAAAAAGTGTTGGGAAAGGGCAATGAATGAAGCCGGAATAGACTATACTCCCCGCACATTTTATGATTTAATCGGACTTAACGATAAAAGCACTTATGAATATTTTAAAAGCAATTTTGGAATTACCGATGAGTTATATAATAAAATAAGCGTTAATGCGTATTTCTATGCGGACGAATATGTTATTAAGAATGGAATAAACGTTAAGAAAGGCTTTTTTGAATTGTCGGATTTTATTGCCGACAAAGGCTTAAAAACAGCAGTTGTAACATCGTCGATACGCAGTGTAGCTGAGAACAATTTTAAGCTTGCAAAAATAATCAGACCCTTTGACGCAATAATCGGCGGAGATTGTGTAACCAACGGAAAACCCGGACCCGAGCCTTTTTTGAAGGCAGCGAAGGCAGTGGGGATTTTGACGGAGGAATGTCTTGCTGTCGAGGACAGCTCGAACGGCATAAGATCCGCCCATGCAGCAGGGATAAAATGCGTTTATATTAAGGATATGACAGATATTCCCGATAATGTTAAGGCGTTGGCTGATTATAAAACCGAAAGCTTGGACAAAATTATTGATATAATTCGGAATACGAATGATGACCTAAATCATAAAGGAAATAACAGCTTATTAAGCTGAAAAAATGAAAAGGAGTAAAACTATGCCGCACATTTCTATCAAAATGCTTGAAGGAAGAACCGAGGAACAAAAGAAAAGAGCCGCCGAAGCAGTAAAAAACGCTCTTGCCGATTCCCTGAATATGGGCGACCGTTACATTACTGTTGCCATTGAGGACTATAATGCCGAGGAATGGCAGGACGTATTCAAAACTGAAATTACAGATAAGTTCGACAAGGTTTATGTTAAGCCAAGCTACGACCCCAAAAGCCTGCTTTAAAAAGTTATTGAAGAAATAAGCTGCCGAAAGCTGAAATAGAGCCTTCTTGTAAAAATTGTGCATATCCTTTTGATTATGCCACGCCTATTTAGGCAGCGCCGCATGATGATTGTGTGTGGATTGCGCTGTCGGATTTTTTGAGAAGGTTTTACTTTTCAAAGTCATAATAACACAAATTCAATGAGAGCACCGCCCCAAATTTATGAAAAATCCGGGGG
>DNUB01000026.1 GCA_003508605.1 Oscillospiraceae bacterium
TTTTGGTAATCTTTTTATTTTATCCTTTTACGATTTTGGAGGTTGAACCTGTTGGGTTTAGGAAAAGTGAACAGCCGTTATCAATCTCTCTTAAAGAAGATATACCGATTACGGTTCGCTGTCGGGGAAACCGGCAGCGGTTTACATATTTAAAAGGGTTATCAAAATAAGGCGAGGCTGCATTTTTGTTTAAAAATGCAACCTCGCTTGGATAGACTTAGAATTTAAATTTTCCCGTTTTTCAAAATAATTTTAAATTTCCTTAGGCTTCAAAATCCCTATTAAAACGGGTTCTCGGTGCCGTAGGGCAGTTCCTTGGGACGGTTATATGCAATATCCTCAACGCCGAGCATTTTCAGCACCTCAAAAATAGCCCTTCCGCAGTGAGAGAACGCCACTGCGCCATGATGAGGATAACGCTTTTGTATAAGGACGTGACGGTAAAATCTTCCCATTTCATGGATTGCGAAAATACCTATGCCGCCGAAGGAGCGTGTTTTTACGGGAAGCACCTCTCCCTCCGCCACATATGCGCAAAGCTTTCCGTCGCTGTTGCACTGCAGGCGGTAGAAGGTAATGTCGGACGCCGCAATATCGCCCTCCAATGTGCCTCTTGTAAAATCGGGCTCGGAATCGGCAGGCTCTAACAGACGGTGCTGTATAAGCTGGTACTTGACCGCTCTGTCCGCACATAATTTACAAGCGGGAGTGTTGCCGCAGTGGAAGCCCATAAAGGTATCGGTAAGACTGTAGGGGAACTTGCCCTCTATATCGCTCCGGTACAGATCCTTGGGCACCGAATTGTTTATATCGAGAAGGGTAACGGTGTCGCCTGTAACACAAAGTCCTATGTATTCGCTTAACGCTCCGTAAATATCCACCTCGCAGGAAACGGGAATGCCCCTGCTCACAAGGCGTGAATTTACATAGCAGGGCTCAAAGCCGAACGCTTCGGGGAAGGCGGGCCAGCACTTGTCGGCAAATGCCACGTATTTCCTTGCGCCCTTGTGCTTTTCCGCCCAGTCAAGGAGGGTAATTTCAAGCTGCGCCATACGCTTGTTCATTTCGGGATAATATTTTCCCTCGCCCATTTCCTCGGCCATTTCCTTACAGATGCCCTCAATTCTGGGATCGTCCGCATGAGCCTTGTAGGATACCAATAAATCAAGCTCGGAGTTTTCCTCGATCTCCACCCCGATCTCATATAATCCTTTAATGGGGGCGTTGCAGGCAAAAAAGTCCTGAGGGCGGGGTCCGAAGGTGATAATCTTAAGCTGTGAAAGACCGATGAGGGTGCGGGCGACAGGAATGAAATCCTTAATCATTTTTGCCGTTTCTTCAGCGGTTCCGACGGGATATTCGGGTATGTATGCCTTTAAATGACGCATTCCCAAATTATAGGAGCAGTTGAGCATACCGCAGTAGGCGTCCCCTCTTCCGTTTATAAGGTCATTGCCCGATTCCTCCGCAGCGGCGGCATACATAACTGGACCGTCAAAATTCCTTGCAATGAGAGTTTCGGGCGTCTCGGGACCGAAGTTGCCCAAAAATACCGTCAAAGCGTTGCAGCCCGCAGCCTTGACTTCCTCTACCGCCTTAAGCATATCAAGCTCGTTTTCAACGGTAGTCATACACTGATACACATCAACGCCGATTTTTCTGCACTCCTCAGCGACGGCCGCCCTTCTTTTTTCGGAAAGAGAAATAATGAAGCAGTCACGGGAAACGGCAATAAGTCCAAGCTTAACCTGTGGAACGTTAGTAAGCATTTTTTGCTTCCTCCTTAAAAACATTTCTTTTTTCTATAATAACACATTATTCTTTAAAATACAACTGCAGCAGATTAAAGAAAAGGAGAGATGCCCGAATTTTCCCTGCCAAAAAGATCGGAGCCTGTCAAAGTCGGTTATATAAGCGCATTCCGACATTCCGACAAAAAAATTTAAATCAATTTTACTAAATTTTCATAATTCGCTTGATTTATATTAAGATATATTGTATAATTGTTACATAATGTAACAATTATGGTATTGTCAGATTTTATTGGCAGCGGGCGTATGCGCCGAATCGACAGTCTTAATCCGCCGCTTCGAATGCGGCGATCGTCGGGCTGCGGCTTATCGGACAGCCCGCAATACAAGCTCAGCCATAGCACAAGCTTAGAAATATATAAATATATAAAAAGAAAAAGCGGAACGGATCAGGAGAAACAGAGATATGCTTTCAAGAGAAAAAACTCTCAAAATCGATATCGTTACTCCGGAAAATATTAAAATTCTTTCTGCAAATAATAAGCAGTTTTCTGTTCAGACATATGATAACGGCACCTTCAGCGAGGATTCTGACATTATGCTTATTATTAAGGGAAGAAGTCTGCCGGAAATCGAATATAATTCGTCGGTTTTTGTTATTGCCTCTATGAAAAACGGTCAGAGAATAAAATATCCCGCTTACATAAGCATGTCCTCGGACAGACAGCTTAATTTGGTAGCAAGGATCGGTATGGGAAAGGTTCTTCAAGAACGGAGAAGATATTATAAAATAGAGGCCACTATCCCCTGCGTGGTTAATACGGTAGAGAGAAACGGAAACCGCAGCGTTTTGGAATCTCCCTATCTTACAAAAATCAGGGACATAAACATAGGAGGAGTTTTCCTCACCATGAGCAGCAGCGAAATGCTGGAAATTAACGATAAGCTGATGCTTACAATAAATCTGAAGGAAAGATTTGTGGACGTGGAAGCGGAAATCCTCAGAGTTCAGAAAAATGCGGCAGGCGACGTGGTGGGCTACGGCTGTAAATTCATAAATATTCCCGCCTCCGTGGAGGATATTATTTCATGGTATGTGACCGAGCTTCAGCGGGAACGGATACTTAAGGAAGCTGAAGGTTAAAAAGGATTAAAAACGCCCGATATCCCCGTTCCCAAGGCGTCAGTATACCGTCCGCCCCGTGTCGGGACCGAAACCCGCCGCAGGGATACGCCGGCATATGCTTAACGATGCTTTATGCACCCAAAAGAGGACGACCGTTTTTTGAGGCGGGAAGAATGCGGAATTTGAATTTCTGAATAAATTAGAATAAAATAAATATATAGGAGCTGTAAAAGCTTTTTGACGGTGCAGACCGAAAAACCGAGGCGGCGCAGTTAAACGCCGGGCCGTGATTTTAAAAAAGCTCTTTTTCTCGGCTTCGTGAAAGGCAAAATTATGAAACTTAAAACAGTATTTAAGATCATGATTATTACATCGATACTTATCCCTGTAATTATAGTGGGAATTGTAGGCACCTTTACCTATAACAGCAGCTTCGGTCAGATGGTTTCCGACGAAACCGGCGCAGCCGCATACAATATGGCAAAGACCCAGAGCCTGTTTTTTGACAAGTATGACGTAAAGCTTTCTCTGCTTGCGCATACCGACTATATAAAGCGCACCGCCGGCGGCGATTACAACGCCATCAAGGAGCAGGTGGATTCCCTTACAAACGAATTGATATCCGATGACGATGCGCTGATAGATATTTCCGTTATGGATTCCAACGGCTATATCGTGGCGTCCAATAACGAGGGCGTGCTCAAGGATACATACAAGGATTTGGAGGAGCTTCAGAAAACCCCCGACGACGGAATATATATAAGCAACATTACCGACGAAAAGTATTTGGAGGACGTTATTTATATCATAAAGCCCCTTACCGCGTCAAACGATTCCAAGGGCTACGTTGCCGCAGTGGTGTCTGCAGGCAAGCTTAACGCTTCCCTATCCGATGCGGCGTTTTACGACAGCAAAAGCACCGTTCTGTTTATGGACGGAAACGGAAACGCCCTGAACGTAGACGGACAGATCAAAAGGAAGGGCGAGTGGACTCCCGTAACAAGCATTTCCGCAGACAGCCTTTCCGGCTTAAGCGACAACAACAAGTTCGCTTCCTTTACGGACAGCGGCTATTACGGCGCTTACGGAAAGATCGGAAGCTCGAATTGGATCTGGATTGGAGCATATCCAATTAAAAGCGCAAACTTTAACGTTGTTCCCGTTACCATTGTAGGTCTTATCATATTTGCAATGTTTATCGTTGCGGATTCACTCATCGCTTTTGCCATTTACCGCCGTGCCATCACTCCCATAGGCAAGGTTATAACGGCGATGGACGAAATAAACGCAGGCGACCGCAGCAAGCGTCTGCCCAACTTTAAAGCCTTTGAATATCAGATAATTGCCGAATATTTTAATGCGCTGCTGGACGACTTCTATATTTCGGAGGACATACACAAAACTATTGCGTCTCTTTCGGAAAGTATGCTTTTTGAATGGGATATTGAAAAAAAGTCTCTTTATGTATCGGACAATTTCCGTGACAGATTCGACATTGACTATGAGAATGCCGATTTGGAAAAGGGCGGCTTTTTGGACGCGCTTATGAGCGAGGTGGACTCCCGCCACTTCTTAAAGGATATGGAATCCCTGCTTAAGGGCACCAGGGAATATGTGGAAAACGAATTTCTTGTTAAAACCAGAAGCAACAGCGAGATTTGGATAAATGTAAAAACCAGCGCAATACTTAACCGTATGGGCGACATAACCAAGCTTATGGGCGTTGCGGTGGACATCAACAACAAGAAAAAATCAAGCATTCAGCTTTCGCAGAAGGCAAGCTACGACTTCCTTTCTCAGCTTTATAACAGAAGCACCTTCCTTAAGGAGCTGCAAAAGCTGCTTGATCTGAAGCGTGTCAACGAAAGATACGCCGTGCTGTTTGTAGACGTAGACGACTTTAAGTTTATCAACGACCGTTACGGTCATAACGTAGGCGACGAGGTTATAAAGTACGTTTCCGACACCCTTAAGGAATGTGTGGGCGACGGAGGTATTGCGGGAAGATTCGGCGGAGACGAATTTGTTCTCTGCGTTACCGATCCCGCAAAGGTAAACGTTTGCGACGAATTTGCCATGAGTATTATAGACAGCCTGTATTCGGGCTATAACTGCGAAACCGCAGGCGTTATCCTTAACATCAACGCAAGCGTGGGAATTTCCTTTGTCCCCGACCATGGCAATGACGCCGAAAAGCTTGTGGGCTGTGCGGACGAAGCCATGTACTTTGTTAAGAAAAACGGCAAGTCGAACTATCACATTTACGATCCGGAGGGTGCGCCCAATTTAGATTTGGGTAATACCTTAACCTGATAAAGGGAAGCTTCAAAAACCCCTGTGAAAAGCAAAAACAGACGGGTGCGCAGGATAGAAGGAAAGCCGGTGAAGGCGGGCTGCCGCCCTTTGAAACGGTTGTCGAGACTATTGTCGAGACGGTTTGACGGAGCAAACGGCATACCGTGCTCGTTTTTGGCTCACAAGAGGTTTTAGAGACTCCCTAAATATGAAAGTAATTTCCGTATTTGTATTTTGCCGAGCAAGCCGTAAAAGCCGTTTTGTTCGGGCAGGGGCTTTAGGGCTTTATAGGGCGGCTGACGTTTATTTACCCGTTATTTGAAACTGGGTCTGCGCAAACTGCCATAAAAGGACATTATCCCCATCGGCCTTATCATAGGCTCGGGGCGCCGTCACTTGCCTGACGCAGCTTTATCCTACCACAGTTATGTATTTCTTCCCGAAGGATTTGACAGAATTACACGGCTGTGGTTTACTTATTAAAAATCAAAAAACAAAAGAGGACCGTATATGGCTAAAATTATTGCAATAACCAATCAAAAGGGAGGGGTGGGAAAAACCACCACCTGCAGCTCGCTTTGCGGCTGCCTTTCCGCAATGAACAAAAAGGTTTTAGCGATAGACTTAGACCCCCAGGGCAACCTTTCCTTCAGCTTAGGGGCGGAAACGGAAAACTGCTATACGATTTATAATGTTTTTCACGGAGGAGTCGATCTTTACGATACCATACAGCATGTCGCCTGCTGCGATATCGCCCCCGCAAACATTATGCTTTCGGGCTGCGAGCTGGAGCTTACCAATGTGGGCAGAGAATATATATTGAGAGAACAGCTTAATTCGATAACCGACAACTATGACTTTATCATAATAGATACGCCCCCCGCCCTGTCGATTTTGACAATCAACGCATATACCGCCGCCAACGAGCTGATCATACCTATGGTTCCCGAAATTCTTTCGCTTCAGGGAATTTCACAGCTTAAGGAAACAATTTTTGCGGTTAAAAAATACTATAATAAATCCCTGGAGATCAGAGGAATTTTGTTAAATAAATACAATCCCCGCCTGATTCTTACAAAAGAGGTGGAGGATCTGACCAATATGGTTGCCGAACAGCTGGATACGGACGTTTTCGAGCAGAAAATCAGCAGCAGCGTTATTATTGCGGAAGCACCCGCCCATGCAAAGACAATAATCGAGTACGCTCCCCGCTCAAGAGCGGCAAAGGAGTATGTGGACCTGATTTACGAAATTCTGAGAATGGAAAAGCCCGTGAGAACGGTTAAAAAATTGGGCAGAGGAAGACCGAGAAAGGATCAAAGGGCACAGGACGAGCTTTTTGCACTTAACGCCGATACAAATAATCCCGATATTACCGAGGAGCATAACAGCGTCGGATAAAAACAGAGTCAAGACGCCGCAGCCCTGCGGTTTTTGCATTGAATATGATTTTTGGCAAAACAGGCTTGCGCTTTGGAGGAATCAAAATGTCAAGAACTTCCAAAACAAATCATGTGATGAGCTTGGTAGGAGAAAAAAGTAAAGCAGTCAGCGGCGACAATGCCGCAGACCTGCAGAAATCTTACCGAAAGCCTGCGGAAAGAATCTTTAATCCCGCCGTCATACGAATGGAAGAGGATCTTAAATCGGAAAACAGCAATAGAGAGCTAACGCCCCCCTTCCCCGAATCGGAAAAGAACGAAAAATCCCTCGGCGGAATTTCTAATAACCCGCTCCCCGCAAAGGAGACGGAAGATCCCGATGCGCCTGCCCCCACAGCCGAAAGCGGTGAAAAGCCCCGGGAGACTTTTCCAAAAAAGGAGGAGCGGGAAAATGAGCGGGAAAATGAAGCTCAAAAAGGCATAACCGCCGTTGTTCCCGATTTGGTAAATCAGGAGCTGGAAGCCATAGTCCGCAGATTTAATATCGAGCCTACGGACAGCAATTTGTGGCTGCTAACTAAATCCGCATTGGAAACCATCCGCCCGGAATTTTCCCTGAATCGGAAGGATTATGAGGAAAAATGCCTGAAACTGAGAAAAAGAGTTATTATGGAAATGACGAAGGCGGCTATCGTTATTTCAAAAAATCACAAAAAGAAATAGCATATAAGCTTGAAAACCTCTGCAGACGCAGAAAGCGTCCCCGGTTAAAAGAAATTGCGCAGGCTGCGGCTTTTCAGACAGCCCTTAGTATCAAACGGTATAATTTGTTAAAATTGAACAAATTTCAATCGGTTTTTTTTAAGTTAATTTATTCTTATCTTTGGTTTAACCGCTTGTAGCAATGAAAAATTTGTGATATAATACATAATATATTGAAATGTTCTGTCGCATTA
>DNUB01000023.1 GCA_003508605.1 Oscillospiraceae bacterium
TCTCAAGGTTTTTCGACAAGCTGAATCGGGCGGAGCCATACTCCGTCCGATTTTTGTTTTCGGCAAGCTGAAAATTATGTGAAAATTAAAAATTTCGCATTTTATCCTGATTTGGCAGTAATTAAACAATTGCTTTTTTGCCTGCAAAGGTGTATAATTATAGCATAATGTCTTGTCAGGCAAAAAACGGGACGTTGTATGAAAAAAATAAAAACATTCATTCGTATATTCAAGGAAGGAAAAAAATACATGCTTCATATCGGACTTGACGTCGGTTCTACCACCGTAAAAATTGTTGTTATAGACGAAAACGGTCGGACGGTACATAAAAAATATCAAAGACACTATTCGGATATAAAGAAAACCATTGCCGAGGTGCTTTCCGAGGGCTTGGAAAAAATCGGGGACGAAACAGCCACCGTTGCCGTAACGGGCAGCGGCGGCATAAATGTGGCTAAATGGCTTGATATCCCCTTTGTGCAGGAGGTTACCGCAGGAGCGGTAGCCATTGAAAAGCTTATTCCCGAAACCGACGTGGCTATTGAGCTTGGCGGCGAGGACGCAAAGATAACCTACCTTAAGGGCGGTATCGAGCAGCGTATGAACGGCACCTGCGCAGGCGGTACGGGAGCTTTCATAGACCAGATGGCAGCGCTGTTAAATACCGATATAACAGGTATCAACGAGCTTGCAAAGGACGCCGAAACCATATACCCCATAGCCTCCCGCTGCGGAGTGTTTGCAAAATCGGATATTCAGCCGCTGCTTAACGACGGCGCAAAGAAAAGCGATGTTGCCGCTTCGGTCTTCCAGTCGGTGGTAAATCAGACCATAAGCGGTCTTGCCTGCGGTAAGCCCATAAGAGGAAAGGTGGCTTTTTTAGGCGGACCTCTCCACTATCTTTCGGAATTGAGAAACCGCTTTATAATCACCCTTAACCTAAAACCCGAGGAGATCATATTCCCCCCGGACGCCAACCTTTTCGTTGCCGCAGGAGCAGCTCTTTCGGACAGCAGAAAGGAAGTATGCATAAAAGACCTTAAGGAAAACATAGATAAGCTTGCCGCCGTGGAAACTCACGAGGTGGAAAGACTTGCCCCCCTGTTTAAGGACGAAGAGGAAAAGCGGGAGTTTATGGACAGGCATGCAAAAGCCGCTATTCCCACCGCCCCCTTATCCGCTCACAAGGGCAGGTGCTATCTGGGCGTGGACGCAGGCTCTACCACCACAAAGGCCTGCCTTATCAACGAAAAGGGCGAGATACTTTATTCTTACTACAACAATAATATGGGCGACCCCCTGAAATCCGTGATCGGCATTTTAAAGGAGATCTATTCCCTTATGCCGAAGGACGCTTACATTGCAAAGGCCACCGCCACGGGCTACGGCGAGCATCTTATAAAAGCCGCCTTAAAATTGGATTTCGGGGAAATCGAAACTATGGCGCACTATAAAGCCGCCGAAAGAATACTGCCGGGCGTGGAATTTATCCTCGATATCGGCGGACAGGATATGAAGTGCATAAGGGTAAAGGACGGAGAAATTCAAAGCATTCTCCTTAACGAGGCGTGCTCCAGCGGCTGCGGAAGCTTTATAGAAAATTTTGCGTCGGCTTTGGGTATGACAAGTGCGGAATTTGCGCAGCTCGGTCTTACCGCCGAACACCCCGTGGATCTCGGTTCACGCTGTACCGTATTTATGAACAGCCGTGTTAAGCAGGCGCAGAAGGAGGGCGCAAGCGTGGCGGACATTTCCGCAGGACTAAGCTACTCGGTAGTTAAAAACGCTCTCTTTAAGGTAATAAAAATCCGTGATCCGAAGGATATGGGCGAAAAGATAATCGTTCAGGGCGGCACGTTTATGAACAACTCCGTTTTGCGTGCCTTTGAGCTTACCTGCGGGCGTGAAGCGGTAAGACCCGACAAGGCGGGACTTATGGGAGCTTACGGCAGCGCGCTTATCGCCATGAACAGAGACGACGGCAAAGGCTCAACGGTTGCGGGGCTTGACGCATTGGAGAATTTTACCATTACAAAATCCACCGCCCGCTGCGGAAGATGCAGCAACAACTGTCTGCTCACCATAAGCAAATTCGGCGACGGCACAAGGTTCATCACCAATAACCGCTGTGAAAGAGGAGCGGGGCTGGGTACAAAAAAATCGGGACTGCCCAATCTTTTTGACTATAAATACAAGAGACTGTTCGGCTACAAATCTCTTGAAGAGGGAGAAGCCTCAAGAGGAACTGTCGGACTTCCCCGTGTATTGGGAATGTACGAAAATTATCCCTTCTGGCATACGTTTTTCACAAATTTAGGCTACAGAGTGCTTTTATCCCCCGATTCAAGCAGGGAGATCTACGAGCTGGGAATAGAAACAATGCCCAGCGAATCCGTTTGTTATCCCGCCAAGCTGTCCCACGGCCATGTGGAATGGCTTATCAAAAACGGAGCGGATATAGTTTTCTACCCCTCCATGCCATACGAAATGGATAACGGAGGAAAGGGCGACAATCACTATAACTGTCCCGTTGTAGCCACCTACGGCGAGGTCATTAAAAATTCCGTTCCCGAGCTTAGGGAACATTCGGTTAAATTTATGGATCCCTTCCTTCCCATTTACGACAAGGAAAGAATGCTCGAAAGGCTTGTAGAGGAATTTGTTCCTTTGGGGGTAAGCGGAAAGGAGATAGGCACGGCTCTTGAAAAAGCCTATGCGGAGGACGCCGCCTTTAAGCTGGATATACGGAGCAAGGGCGAGGAAGTCCTTAAAATGCTTGAGGAAACGGGACAAAGGGGTATAGTTCTTGCAGGAAGACCCTATCATCTCGATCCCGAAATAAACCACGGCATACCCGAAATGATAAACGGCTACGGCTTTGCGGTGCTTACTGAGGACAGCGTGGCGCACTTGGGCGTAGACAAGCTTGTAAGACCTATAAGAGTATGCGATCAGTGGATGTATCATACAAGACTCTATAACTCCGCCGCTGTGGTGGGCGAGCGCGAATATCTTGAATTGGTGCAGCTTAACAGCTTCGGCTGCGGCTTGGACGCAATCACCACAGACCAGGTTCAGGAAATTTTGCAGGGCTACGGCAGGCTTTACACCGTCCTTAAAATCGACGAGGTAAATAACTTGGGAGCTGCGAGAATACGCCTGCGTTCCCTTATTTCCGTTTCCGAGGAGAGAAGAAGAGACGGCTATCACAGCAGCACAAAATATGACGGTTATCACAGACAGCCGCTGTTTACAAAGGAGGACAAGAAAAAGCATACCATTCTTGCTCCCCAGATGGCGCCCATTCATTTTGATCTGCTGGAAAAGGCCTTCGGCTATTCCGGCTACAATATGGTGGTTTTGAAGGATTACAGCAAGGAGGTCGTTGACACGGGCTTAAAGTATGTGAACAATGACGCCTGCTATCCCACCATACTTACCGTAGGCTCGTTTATGCACGCTCTTGACAGCGGGAAATACGACCCCGACAGCTGCTCCATACTTATCACTCAGACAGGCGGCGCATGCAGAGCCACCAACTATGTGGGAATGATAAAAAAGGCGCTTAAGGAGGGCGGTTATCCGCAAGTACCGGTTATTTCCGTAAATATGGTGGGAATGGAGAAAAACCCCGGCTTTACCTACACGCCCTCTCTTATTATAAGGGCTATGATATCCCTTATCTACGGCGATACGCTTAGCCGCTGCCTTTACAGGGTAAGACCCTACGAGGTGGAAAAGGGCAGCGCAAACAAGCTTTACGAGAAATGGAACGAAAAGCTGAAAAAGGATCTGAAAAGCCTTAGCTACGGTCTTTGCAAGAAAAATGTCAAGCAGATAGTAAAGGAATTTGACGAGCTGCCCGTTTATGACATAGAAAAACCGAGAGTGGGCATTGTGGGCGAGATTATGGTAAAATATCACCCTGCCGCAAATAACTTTGTGGTGGATCTTGTGGAGTCCGAGGGAGCGGAGGCTGTCGTTCCCGATTTAATGGGATTTATCTACTTTATAATGGATCATGCCAACTCAAGAAAAGAGCTGCTCACCGTTTCAAATTCCCGCTACTTCTTTATGAACAAGCTGATACATTTGTTGGAGTATCTGCAAAAGCCTTATTTGGAGGCGATAAAGGATACTAAATTCGGCAGTCCCATGAGGATATCCGAAATGAGAAGGCTGGTGGACGGAATCGTTTCCACAGGCAATATTGCGGGAGAGGGCTGGTTCCTTACCGCCGAAATGGTAGAGCTTATGCACGGCGGAGTTAACAATATTATCTGTATGCAGCCCTTCGCCTGTCTTCCCAATCATGTAACGGGAAAGGGAGTTATCGGAGAATTAAGACGCAGAAATCCCCTTTCCAACATAATAGCCGTTGACTATGATCCCGGCGCCTCCGAGGTCAATCAGGTGAACAGAATCAAGCTTATGCTGTCTCATGCGGTTAAAAACGCTTCGGCAGTTTCCCAAAGCGTTGAAATAGGCAAGGTGGAAATTAAGGATAAATATTCCCGGCTTGTAAGCAAGTAACAAAAAGGAAAAGAAAGGAAAAATCATGGCAGAAGTAAAATTTTCAACCTCCAATGACAAAAACACGGACAAAAAAGGACATGGCAGAATTGCGCTTATTATTGCGGTAATCGCCGCACTGCTGATTGTTATTTTCAACTCCTTTTCCATCGTCAACGAGGGATATGTGGGAGTGAGATACCGCTTCGGAAAGATAGTGCAGGATAATCTTACGGCAGGTCTGAATGTTCATATTCCGTTTATCGAGACGGTGGAGCAGGTGGATATAAGAGAGCATGTATATTCGGTCTCCACCGACGCCTACACCAGCGATACCCAGTCGGTAAATTCCCTTCAGCTAAAGCTCAACTACTGCTATAACAGCAGCAAGCTCAGCGACCTTATAAGAAATATCGCTATCGGCAATGTGGAAACGAAGCTCCTTGTGCCCAATGTGCAGAAGATAGCCAAGGACGCAATAGGCAAGGTCAAGGCAGAGCAGCTTGTACAGTCCAGAGCCGACGTGACCAGTGAAATTCAGAATACTCTTACCGAAATTCTGGAAAAGGACGGGATAATTGTTACCGCCTTCGCCATAGAAAACCTTAACTTCGACGACGCCTTCGAGGCCTCCATTCAGGCTAAGGTTATTGCCGAGCAGGACGCCTTGAAAATGGAAAACAAGACAAAGGAAAAGCAGGAGGAGGCAAAGCAGGTGGTAATTGCCGCAGAAGCTGAGGCAAAATCCAAGCGCATAGCCGCAGAGGCGGAAGCCGACGCAATTAAGGCAATTCAGGAGCAGCTGCAAAGATCCCCCAATTACATCGATTATTTCCAAATCGAAAAGTGGGACGGAAAGCTGCCGCAGGTCGTAAGCGACGGAGTCAATCCCTTTATCGCTTTGGAGGGCGGCAATAACGGAAATTAACCGGCGTTAAAACACCGCCTTTCTTAAAGCAGAGCGTAAATCCCCGCCGCCTGCTTGAAAACAGGGCGCAAATAATTTCAACACCATCGAGAGGACAAGCATGAATTTTACGGAACTAAAAAAACAGTGCATAGACAGATTTTTCAGCCGAACCAACGAGCAGCAGAGAAAAGCCATATATCAGACCAAGGGCGCAGTGCTTATAATAGCGGGAGCGGGAAGCGGCAAAACTACGGTTTTGTGTAACCGCATCGCCAATATGATCCTTTTCGGCAGCAGCTATAATACGGAATTTGAGCGTGATATCAACTCCGAGGACGAAAAATTCCTTAAAAGCTTTGCGGCAGGGGACGAGGAGGTAAATCCCGAAAATGCCGAAAGGCTCTCTATGCTGCTGGGCTATGAAAGAGCCGCACCCTGGAAGATTTTGGCGGTTACCTTCACCAATAAGGCGGCGGGGGAGCTTAAAGAGCGTTTGCAGAATATGAATGTGCATAACGGCGGCGAAGTGTTTGCAGGCACCTTCCACTCTGCCTGTGTGCGTATTTTAAGGAGAGGGATCGAGGCTATCGGCTATAAAAACTCCTTTACTATCTATGATCAGGACGACAGCCTCAGAGTTATAAAGGATGTGATGAAAGCCCTTCAGGTATCGGACAAGGCTTTTTCGCCAAAGGAATTTCAGGCGAAAATCAGTCATGCAAAGGACAAGCTGCTTACCCCCGACCGTTTCCCCGTTTACGGCGACGGCGGCAGGGTGGATTTTAAGCTGGAAAAGGCAAAGGAGATTTACACCGAGTATCAGAAGCGTTTAAAGGCGGCAAACGCCCTTGACTTCGACGATATAATTATGAAAACGGTGGAGCTTTTTGAAAAAGCTCCCGAGGTATTGGAGAGATGGCAGAAAAGCTTCGACTACATAATGGTTGACGAGTATCAGGACACCAATATGGCACAGTACAGGCTGATTTCCTTGCTGGCGGAGGGAAGCGGAAACCTGTGCGTGGTAGGCGACGAGGATCAGAGTATTTACCGCTTCAGAGGGGCGACCATCGAAAATATCCTGAGCTTTGAAAAGCAGTTTAATGCAAGGGTAGTGAAATTGGAGCAGAACTACCGCTCCACCGAAACCATTCTTGACGCAGCCAATGCGGTTATCAGAAACAATACTCAAAGAAAGGGCAAAAACCTTTGGAGCGATTTGGGGGAGGGCGAAAAAATTCAGCTCCACCTTTTGCAGGGGGAAACCGACGAGTCCGACTTTATCGCCAATACCGTTATGGAGCTTAAGGCGCAGGGCGAATGCTTTAAGGACAATGCCATCTTATACCGCAGCAACGCCATGTCCCGTTCCGTGGAGCTGTCGCTGTCAAAAAGCGGAGTGCCTTACCGCATTATCGGCGGCACAAAGTTCTACGACCGCAAGGAAATAAAGGACATTATCGCTTATTTAAGCGTTATCAACAACAATTTTGATACGGTAAGGCTTCAGAGAATAATAAATGAGCCTAAAAGGGGCATAGGGGACGCAACTCAGGCGGAGGTGTTCAGAATTGCGGAGGGACTGGGCATTTCTCCCGTGGAGGTAATGCAGAGATCGGAGGAATTTGTCACCCTATCCAAAAAGAGCAAGGCTCTTGTACCCTTGGGAAATGTATTCGGAGAGCTGGGACAGGATACCGAAAGACCTATAGATAATATTATTGACGATATTATGAAAGCCACAGGGTATGAAATTATGCTGCTGACTCAAGGGGACGAGGGACAGGGCAGACTTGAAAATATCAGAGAACTGAAATCCGGCGCAATCACGTTTATGGAGGAAAATGAGGAGCATTCCCTTTCCGACTATTTAGAGAATATCGCACTGATAACCGATATGGATAACTACGACGCAGAGGAGGACCGTGTGGTGCTGATGACCATGCACGGCGCAAAGGGTCTGGAGTTCAACAACGTGTTTATTGTGGGCGCAGAGGAAAACATTTTTCCCTCCTACCGCTCACAGCTTGACTCCGTCGAGATAGAGGAGGAAAGAAGATTGGCCTATGTGGCGATTACGAGAGCCAGGAAAAAGCTTTATATCACCCACACAAGGCAAAGACTGCTTTACGGTCAGACCATGCGGAACAAGCTGTCAAGATTTATAGGCGAAATTCCCAATAAGGACATCGAGCTTACCGACCACACTCTCCATACTGCGCCCGTTCAGACTGCAAAGCAGCAAAAAAAGCCGGGTTATCTGCAGCAGGAGGCCCGTCATGCTCAGATAGAAAAAATAGCCGCAAGAATAGCCGCCGCTCACGCAGAAACCTTTACGGCAGGGGACAGAATACGCCACAAGGTTTTCGGCGAGGGCACGGTAATCTCCGCCAAGGAAATGGGTAACGACACCCTGCTGGAGATCGCCTTTGATACTAAGGGAACCAAGAAGATCATGGCAAATTTTGCAAAAGTCGAAAAGCTTTGAAGCAATTCGCACTCAATTATTGCAGGGGGCGTTGGTTCTACTTCCAAAATCGTAAAAAGATAAAATAAAAAGATTCCCAAAACAGAACAGCAGGACAAAAGAATAATGCGCTATTTTCCAAAAGCCGCCCCAACCCCCACCCGCA
>DNUB01000205.1 GCA_003508605.1 Oscillospiraceae bacterium
GAAATTCTACCATATATTGAGTCAGTTTTTTTTATAAATGTGGTTCACATCTATTGACAACACAGAAATATGCTCTTTTTAGCAGTCATTTTCTGTTGACAATAACCGTTTTTTATGATAAAATTGAACCGTATAAAGCATAGTTCAGATGTTGATTTTATGTATTATCGATAATCGGATAAATACAAGCTGGTTTTTGAAAGGAAAAAAATGAATAACCCTGCAAGGCTTTGGCTATTAACCGAAAATATCACAACAAATGCTGAAAATTCAGCAGGCAGTATGGATTTTGGCAGTGTACTTGTTTCCTTTTTATACTTTTTAGGTGCTTTGCTGCTTATTTACTTGATTCTTGTGCTTGTCAGCAGATGGGGAAAAAAGAGTCTTAAACAGGATAAGGACAATTCCGATTCGGACAAAGCGAGCACCGAAAAGGCTCTTGAAAAAACCCCCGACAAACAGGCAGAGCGGAAAACAGATAATAAAGGAGATAGCAATGGCTAAAAGGGTTATGCTTGCCATGAGCGGCGGAGTTGACAGCTCCTGTGCTCTTTTGCTTCTGCAAAGGCAGGGATACGAGGTTATAGGCGCAACCATGCACCTTTATGATAACGCCGATATCGGAGTAAAAAGCAAAACCTGCTGTTCGTTAAATGATGTGGAGGACGCAAAGGCAGTTGCCGCAAGGTTTAATGCTCCGCATTATGTTTTTAATTTTAAGGAAAGATTTAAACAGGACGTAATTGATCGTTTTAACAGCGAGTATTTAAAGGGGCGCACTCCAAACCCATGTATAGACTGCAACAGATATCTGAAGTTTGAAGCACTTCTGGAGCGGGCTTTGATGATGGAATGCGATTACATAGCTACAGGACATTATGCGAGAATAGAATATAATGAGCCGTCGGGACGGTATTTGCTTAAAAAAGCCGTAAGCACTATGGGAAGCAATAAAAAGGATCAGTCCTATGTGCTGTATAATCTTACGCAAAAACAGCTTGCACACACTCTTTTTCCGCTGGGGACAATGGAAAAGGAGGAGGTGCGAAAAATTGCGGAGGAAAACGGACTTGTAAATTATGACAAGCCAGACAGTCAGGATATATGCTTTGTGCCCGACGGAGATTATGCGGGATTTATATACCGATATACGGGAATACAGCCGAAAGAGGGAAATATTACAGATAAAAGCGGCAGCGTCGTAGGTAGGCACAACGGAATAATCAATTATACCGTAGGGCAAAGAAAGGGCTTGGGAATAGCCTTTGGAAGGCCTATGTACATTATAGGAAAAAGTGCGGAGGACAATACCGTAACAGTAGGGGAGAGCAGCGATTTATATTCGAACAGTTTAACGGCAAAAGATCTTAATTGGATAGCAATAGACGGGCTGACCGACAGTATTAAGTGTATGGCTAAAACAAGATATTCCCAGACCGAGCAGGAATGTACCCTTTATCCTCAGGGAGACAACAGAGTCAGGGCGGTTTTTTCAGAGCCGCAGAGAGCCATTGCCAAAGGGCAGAGGGTAGTTTTTTATGATAATGATACCGTTATTGGCGGCGGAGTAATAGATTAGATTTTAAGATAATTGTAATACCTTATGAATTGACATTTTTCTTGATAAAAGCTATAATCAAAAATGTGACCTTCTTAGTTTAAAAAATGCGGATAGCTCACAATTGCATAATGGAATAATCAAGGAGAATTTTATGGCGTCAAAAAGAAGAAAAAGAAAAAAATATGTTCCCGCATACATTGCACTCTATGGAATCATCATTATAATTGCAGTTTTATTGATTGTCATAATAAGCAAAATTGCAGGCGGAAGCAATCAGAATAATGAAAATGATACAACCTCGGATACGTTAAATCGGGTAACTGAAGGCGGAACGACCGATAATACAAGCAATTCGGCTGATAATACTGATGAAGCGACGACTACAGCAGCCAAGCTTCCCGTTATAGCGGATGAAGACGATTGGGCACTTTATGTTATAGGTAACAATAATCCGCTTCCCGGCGACTTTACCGTTGAAATAAAAACCGTAGCAGGTGAAAGAACATTGGATAAACGCTGTGCCGATTATGCAATTCAAATGCTTAACGATGCAAAAAGTCAGAATGTGGGACTGTACGTAACATCTGCCTACAGAAGCATACAGTATCAGGCGGATAACCTGCAGAATTACATAAGCAGGCTTATGGCGCAGGGCTATACCGAGGAAGAGGCAACAAAGCAGGCGCATAAGGAAATTGCCCTGCCGGGACACAGCGAGCATAATGCGGGACTCGCTTTAGATATAGTTTCAGACGATTATTGGTCAAATCACAGCGATTTGGACGAAAGCTTTGATAAGCTGCCGCAGTATGAATGGCTCGTAAACAATTCGTGGAAATACGGATTTATACTAAGCTACCCTAAGGGGAAGGAGAATATAACGGGCTTTATATATGAGCCTTGGCATTATCGTTTTGTAGGCTTGGAGCATGCCAAAAAAATACATGAGGTATATGAAGCCACAGGAGAGTTTCTTACTGTAAATGAATATATAGAACAGTATTATAACCGTTGATAATGACAATCCTATAAGGCACTGTGCGTTTAAGTTAATGAAATATGTTTACGCTAAGCTCGGCGCACATGTATTTTGGGCAGATTTTGCCGTCTTCCGCTTTAAATTTTTTCACATTCGGACAATATTTCTGCAAAAATTCGTCCTTCAGACAAACAGTAATAACTTATAAGCTGTACGCTGATATTTTGAAAATATGCTGTAAATGATTTTGAGGAGCAAGCCGGTTATGGCTTCGGTTTTTAATTTATTACAGGAGTATATTATGGAAAACAAACGCCGTTGTATTGCTGTCATAACTTCCGAGGTATGCGAGGTTTATCAATCCTTGCTGCTTGAAGGCATAAAAAAACAGGCTGCCGAAAATAATTTTAATGTTGCGGTTTTTGCTACATATTTTTCACAGAGACTTGATTCGCCCTTAAATGAGATAGGTGAAAATAATATCTTTAATCTAATCAACTATGATCTGTTTGACGGCTTTATTGTTGTGCCCAATTGTGTTGCTGCGGAAAATGTCCTGGACAGAATTACTCAAAAACTGCTAAAAGCAAATAAACCTGTAGTTTTTATCGATAAAGAGAATGAATATTTTACCAGCGTGTGTTCTAATGATTATAATTCATTTAAAAATATTGTCAATCATCTTATAAGGGATCATGGACTGACAAGAATAAACTGTCTTACCGGCTTTAAGGGGATGAATCTTTCTGAAGCAAGACTTCAGGGATACATAGATGCTCTTCGGGAAAATAATATTCCCGTTGAGGAGAACAGATACGACTACGGCGATTTTTGGAGAGTAGCAGCGGTAAGCTTTGTTGAAAAAATGTTTACCTGCGGTTTAGAGCTTCCGCAGGCTGTTGTTTGCGCTAACGATACCATGGCGATAGCGGTTTGCAGGGAGATATTTAAGCGGGGCTTAAATGTGCCCGAAGATATCGCAGTAACGGGCTTTGACAGAATAATGGAGGGACGGCTTCATCATCCAAGTATTTCTTCGGTGTATCCCGCCATGAGCGAGATAGGGAAAAAAGCCGTTGAGGTATTGTATGATGCTATGTCCGGGAAAGAGGTTGAAAAAAACTATCTCATTGACGGAGAGTTTTTTCCGTCGGAAAGCTGCGGCTGTGCAGGTGATTCCGTCCAAAGCTTAAGGGACGAAATGGATAGATACAATCAGTATGTCGAACATAGCCAGTATTTTACCAACTCTATTTATATGTATGAGAATCTTCAGGAGAGCAGTAATATCGATGAGTTGTTTATAGGAGCTGCCAATTACCGCCATTTGCTGAATGATATTGATACCTTCCATATTTTCCTATGCGATAATTGGGATGAGCTTAATGAGAAGAAATCTTTATTTAAAAAGAATAAGGAAAGCTTGGGTTACTCAAAGAGAGTCACGACAAAGTTTTCGGAAAACGGAAGCTTTTTAACGGGTGATCTTGGAAGCTTTAATTCCGAATATATGTTTCCTCCGATTTTTGATAATAACTTATCTCCCAATATGTATTTTTTCTTTCCTGTAAATTTTCAGGATATCACTTTTGGCTATGTAGTATGTACCTGCACGGAAAATTCCGTTACTCCCGACGCCATATGCAGAAATTGGATAAAGTATCTTTCTAACGCACTTGAACATCTGCGTTCAAATCAACACTTGAAGTGGGTACTGAAAAGGCTGGAAAGAATTTCGGAAATTGATTCCCTGACAGGAGTTTACAATCGAACCGGCTATGAAAACAGAATCTATAAGGTATTTGAGTCCGCCAGAGATCAGGATAAGGATTTTCTGATTATTATGGGAGATCTGGACTGTTTAAAGAAAATAAACGATAATTACGGTCATGCTGAGGGCGATAATGCAATAAGGATAATCGCCAAGGCAATACAAAATTCCTTTACCGAGGACGAGGCTGTTGCGAGAATAGGCGGCGATGAATTTATAATGTTCGGTGCAGGAAGCTTTGATGAGGAAAAGCTTAAAGAGTATCCCGACAGAATAAACGATTATCTTGATCATTACAATGAAAACAGCAGCAAGCCCTATATAATAGCCATAAGTCTTGGAATATACTGCAAAAAGGTTTCCGAAAATTCCGAGCTTAAGGAATGGCTCGATAAGGCGGATGAGAATATGTATGTCAATAAGAAGGGCAAGATTAAGGTGTTTCAGAAGGAGCAATAAAAACAATTCATCGGGAGCGGCACAAGCCGCTCCTAAATTTTTTCTTATTTTACCCAACCTATTGACAAAAAAATGTGTCTATATTACAGTGCTGATAAAAAGAAAGCTTTCAATAGAATCAAAATCCGGATTGTTCTTAAATTCGGGGCACTGCCTCTCATTGTATAATTATATAC
>DNUB01000174.1:0-205 GCA_003508605.1 Oscillospiraceae bacterium
GGGGTTTGGGGCGGCTTTTGGAGAGTAGTGTATTGTCCTTTTGTCTTGCTGCTTTGTTTTTTGCAGCTTTTTTGTTTTTTCTTTCTTACGATTTTGAACGCAGAACTTTTTTGCTTTAAAATGCTTTTTTAATAGAATCTATATCAAAATGATTTTAATATGCTTTGCTCTATTGATGTTGTAAATTATTGCTGAATTTTCTGTA
>DNUB01000174.1:470-3138 GCA_003508605.1 Oscillospiraceae bacterium
TATATGGTAAAATGTATATGATTAGAATTTTCCGACGCAAAAACCTTATTGAAAAGAGGCTGTTTATGATAAAAAGATTAAAATCCCTTTCGGTGCTTTTATTGTGCTTTTCATTCTGCGCCTGCTCAGGCACATATATTCCCGTAGAGATAGTAACCGACGCCGGCGGTTCGGCGGTGGGGGTTGAGATAATCACCGAGAACCGTGAAAATAACCTTCCCGATAATTCGGGCGGCAATTCCGAAAATTCCTCTCCCGTAAATAAGGACGGTCTTTCGGAATCCGCCGATCAATATGAGGGAACGGAGGGAACGGGAAATTTCAATTACGGCGAAGCACTCCAAAAATCCTTTGTTTTTTACGAGCTGCAGCGTTCGGGAAAGCTTACCGGGGAGGAGCGCACAAATTGGCGGGGGGATTCCGCATTAAACGACGGTGCGGATAACGGAGTCGATTTAACGGGCGGGCTTTTTGATGCGGGAGACAACGCCAAATTCAATCTGCCCATGGCTTACACCGCCACAATGCTTGCATGGAGCGTTTATGAGGACTATGAAAGCTATGAAAAAAGCGGACAGCTTAAATACGCTCTTTCCACAATCAGATACATAAACGATTATCTTATAAAATGTCATACCGCCGAAAACGAGTTTTACTATCAGGTAGGCGACGGACACGCCGATCACGCATGGTGGGGTCCCGCCGAGGTAATGCAGATGAGCCGTCCCTCCTATAAGGTTACCGAACAGAATCCGGGTTCAACAGTAGTTGGCGAGGCGGCAGCTTCTCTTGCCGCAGCTTATCTGGTGTTTAAGGACAGCGACGCCGACTATGCGGAAAAATGCCTTGAACACGCAAAGCAGCTTTATGCCTTTGCCGAAAAAACAAAATCCGACAGCGGATACACCGCCGCCGAGGGCTTTTACAGCAGCTGGAGCGGCTTTTACGACGAGCTTTCCTGGGCGGCGGGGTGGCTTTACACCGCTGTGGGGGATAAGGAATATTTATCCAAGGCAAAGGATTATTTTACGCAAGCCGAAACCGATCATAAATGGTCCTTATGCTGGGACGACAAGGGCATTGGCAGCGCATTAAGGCTTGCCCGCATTACAGGGGAAAGCACATATTCCGCCTTTGTGGAAAAAGCTCTTGATTTCTGGACGGGGACGGGCGATGAAAGGATAACCGTTACCCCGAAGGGTCTGTCATGGCTGGACACATGGGGAAGCCTGCGCTATGCCACGACTATGGCATTTGTCTCCGCAAGCTACAGTGAATGTGACGCTTGTCCCGACGGCAAAAGGGATTTATACTGGGATTGGGCGGTAAGTCAGGTGGATTACGCCCTCGGCAGTACGGGAAGAAGCTTTGTATGCGGCTTTGGCGAAAACTGCCCCCAAAATCCTCATCACCGCACCGCCCAAGGCTCTTACTGCGATAATATGAATATTCCCGAAACGGCAAGGCACACCCTTTACGGTGCGCTTGTAGGCGGTCCCGACGCAAACGACGGATATAACGATACAATTTCCGATTATACGGTAAACGAGGTCGCCTGCGATTATAATGCGGGCTACACCTGCGCACTTGCCAAGCTGTACAAAAGGTACGGCGGAAAAACCCTTGTGGATTTCGGGGCGGTGGAGCCTGTGGAAACCGAATTTGACATAGAGGCCTGCGTAAATGCGGCAGGAGAAAACTTTGTGGAGATAAAGGCGATAGTGTACAATAAAACCGCCTGGCCCGCAAGAGTCGGTACGAAGCTTAAGCTCAGATACTTTATTGATCTGTCCGAAACAAGCTATTCCGCAGCCTCGGTCAAAATGGGCTATTCAAAAGACAATTCAAGCTGCGCCATCCTTCCTTGGGACGAGGAAAACAATATATACTGCGTAGAGGTGGATTTTGGCGATACCCTTATATATCCCGGCGGTCAGGACGCCTGCAGAAGCGAGGTACAGTTCAGGATATCCTCCGATTTCTGGGACAACGGCAACGATTTTTCCTATCAGGGCTTAGGCTCGCAGCAGGGAACGGTGCAGTCCGTTTCCACCCTTGCTCTTTATGACAACGGAGAGCTTGTATTCGGCTCTCAGCCTGACGGAGAAGCTTCCATAGCTCCCCCTGTCACAGGCGGCGGCACAGACGAAAGCACCGACGACAATCAGCCGCAGCCCACACAGCCCCCTCAGGCAACGGCAGGCACAGCCTCCGAGGGCGGCATATCCCTTTCCCTTAAAAACGGAAACGGTCAGACTAACGCAATTTCCCTTGATATGGAGCTGACGAACGTCAGCGGCGGCGATATGGATTTAGGCAGCTTGGAAATACGCTATTTCTTTACCTCCGACGGTGGTACTCCCGTTTTTGAATGCTACTACAGCGCAGCGGAGGGAAGCGGCTATCAGGCGATAAGCGGCGTTACGGGCGTATTTGAGGAAAGAAGCGGTGAAAACTGCGACACGGCGGTAAAAATAACCGTCGGAAGCGGAACTCTTGAAGCGGGCGCAAGGCTCATTATAAACGGCGTCGTACATAATTCCGACTGGAGCGGTTTAAACCAAAGCAACGATTTTTCCTATGGAAATGCGGGAAATATTGCGGTTTATTCGGGCGGCAGACTTATCTGCGGAAAAGAACCGTAACTTAAGGCAACACCGCACAATTA